>CAZDEK010000034.1:0-9148 GCA_964504625.1 uncultured Candidatus Saccharibacteria bacterium | reverse complement strand
CGCTGGCCGATGTCGTGGTGGCACGAAGCGGAGCAAACACCCTGGCTGAACTGGCACTCCTAGAGAAAGCTGCACTCTTGATCCCTTTACCGAGCTCGACAAATAATCATCAGGCGCAAAATGCGCATTATATTGTGCGACGCGGCGCAGCACGATTACTTGAGCAAGACCAACTTACGCCACGGCGTTTTATCTCTAGTGTTGAGAAATTAATCGGGGAGCCAGCTGATCAGAAATATTTGGGGGAAGCGATCGGGCGCTTGGCGGTACCAAATGCTGCCGAACAGCTTGCACAGCTCATTATGCAGACTGTGAGGCGTCATGCCTGAAGGTCAAGTGCAGCGACGGGTGCGTCGCCGTGGACAGTATGTCCATGCTATGGAGGTACCGCCGTCAAAACCTAAGCAGCGCTTACCTTGGAGACGCATATTTGTGCGAGTGGCAGTTGGTATTGGCGTAGTCGCACTTGTGTATGGAGTGCTTTTTTCTGGTTGGCTTAATATTCGAGGCGTGACGGTGAAGGGTAATACTACCGTGTCACGACAAGCGATTACAGATCAAGTTGATCGATATCTGGCTGAGCGACCGGTGCAACGTAATATTCTTTTCGTCCAGACTAAGGGTCTTGCTCAGGATATTAAACAGTCGCAACCAACAATGAAATCAGTCACCATACGCCGTGATCCACTCTTGCGACTGCAGGTGATTGTTGCCGAGAGCCAGCCGGCTCTTATCTGGAAAACTGCCGATCAGCTATGGCTATTAAGCGAGGATGGGCGCGTATTGCGAGAGGCAAGCTCTGGTGAGGGTGGCTTGGGAACTATTGTTGATACTGCACAGCTTAAGGTCCAGGCTGGCGATCAGGTTGCCGACCGACAATTTGTTAACTTTTCTCGTGACGCATTCAGTCTAGCTCGACAAAAGGGGATTGGACTTGAGTCTGGCAGTATTGGAGCTACCACTCGTGAGCTCAATCTAACCGTCAAGGGTGGTGTCGTCATCAAGACTGATACCAGCCGTAGTGCAAATGAGCAGTTACAAGCCTATCAAGAAGCGATGCAGACGGCTCAGCAGCAAAAGAAACTCCCCACAGAATACGTTGATGTGCGAGTAACCGGCAGGGTCTTCTATAAGTGAATTGCGCAATAGTAGATGCTTATGCTACGATGCAGGCAATAATCTAGCCTAGTCATGCCTAAAACCAACAACACCCGAATAGCTCCATCAAAAAAGCCAGTCAAGCGGGCTAGTTTAGCCCGCTATAAACAATCACTATTACAGCTTCCACGACTACAGCCTATTCAGCTAGCAATAATCGTCACGCTGGTAATACTTGTCGGCGCTCTGATCGTTTGGGTTATTCGGGCAGCAAGTTTATCAAATACCGAAATAGAAACATGGTCTGCTACAAATGCTAGTGGAGTGGCCATAAAAGACGACCCAACTGCAGCCGGTGGCCAATACCTTGAATTCCTCGCGCCAACAACTGCATCGCCGGTAAATGCTGCAGGTGCCCAACTTCCAATTTCATATCCAGCTAGTACGATTCCTGCTAATGCCCTCTATGTTTCGCCAAATGGCCTAGATACGAATAGCGGGTCATCAAGCTCGCCGTATGCAACTCTTTCAAAGGCGGTGAGTGCTGCTACCTCTGGTGGAACCGTTATTGTCAAAGGAGGTACCTATTACGGCCAAGGGAATATTACTCTCAATAAAACCCTTAAGATTATGGCAGCAAGTGGAGAAACCCCGAAGTTTATAGGTTCAAAGCAGGTATCTGGAGGCTGGGCCACAGAGGGGAGCTATCAATACATACCCTATACTCCTCAGGTTCCTTCAAATGGGATTATGGCTCTTAAAGATAGCAATGATGGCTTGACTGGTGATTATATTGGCAAGTATCAGGATCAAGTATGGGTTGGCAATACACGGCTGAAGCAGGTTGCCGACAAGGCTAATCTTACCGATGGTAAATTTTGGGTTGATCAGGCTGGAGCTAAACTGTACCTAACTTCGAATGATGTAGCGAAGGGCAATATTGAAATTACCGGACAGAATAAGTTTATGACGCACAATGCTCCCGGTAGCAGCATAGAAGGCTTACAAATAACTCGCTACTCTGATGCAGGGGGGAGCTATGGTGTGATTCTTATGAACCGCACCGCCGATAATGTTACCTTGAAAAACCTTGAGATCAACGATAATGCGTTGATTGCTATTGGTGTGTTTGGTGACAAGGGAACGCTCGACACGAATGTGGGCACTACTCTGAAAAATATCACACTCGACAATTCCAACTGGATGGGTGTGGCGAGCAATTATACCGACAACCTGACTTTGGATTCGATGAAGATTACTCACATGAATATGGCTGGCGAGTTCAAGTTCTCCCCAGTTTCAGGAGCGTTCAAGGTAACTCGATCGCGACAGATTAAAGTTTTGAATAGTATAATCGCTGACAATAATAGTCATGGTTTGTGGTTTGACCAGACAAACCAGGATGCTGACATCGTCAATAATCAGTTAACCGGCAATGCTGGGAGCTCTGTTTTCTATGAAATTTCAGACGATATGTTGATGGTAAATAATTACATCAAATCATCGGGTTCTGAAGCAGTCAAAACAGCTGGCTCGTCGGGACTGAAGTTTGTGAATAATACGATTATTGGGGGTAGCCAGCCCCTGGCGATCTATGTTGATAGTCGATCAATCCCAGGCTGTTCGGTACCGACCAGTGGCTGTACTGCAGCGCAATATAACGAATGGGACGTAGTGCACCCGCAGTCAGCGAATATTGACTGGATGCCACGCCTCGATTTACTAGTCAATAATATTATTGCGTATCCAACGGGGCAGGGATTCTGTAAGAGTACAGCACCCCTCTGTATCACGCAGCAGAACGGTAGTAATACTGCAACCTATCGACCTATCGACACGGTTATCCACCAAGCTGAAGCTGCACGAAATATACCTCGCACCTATATGAATGGTAATGTCTATGCGAATGGCTCGGGTCGTATTTTAAGCACACAAAGCTTGAGCGAGTATTCAAACACTACCGACCTCTCGGCATATCTGGCAGGGTCTCCAGTACTCATATCGGGTATGGAGACCACGAGTAAGGTGGGCAACAGCTATGTGAATGCAGATGGTAGCCCGAGCCTGGTACTGAGCGCGCTGCACGGCCAGGCCGAACCGGTGCCGACAGACGCCAATATTAACCAATACTTGAGCCCAGGCTTACGGCATTATGGGGTGACGTATAAATAGGGGAGTAGGCGATTTGTATACCTGTCCAACAGATAGGGTAGGTAGGCATGCTATCTGTGTAGCAAGTTTTCAGGGATAATCGTGTGTGTCGCAAAATACTAAAAAACCATATAAATATATAAAGTCAATATATTGAGCTTGCTGCTAAGCTGTGAAACAAGGATGTTTCACGCGTTTGTAGCTGTATCTATTATCTAATAGATGGTGTCTGCAAGGTACTGTGATCGCTATACCAAGGTAATGCGAAGTTGCGGCTAGCTAGCTCAAACATGTATTTCTCAATAGCAATCTAAAATCGCATTATCCTACGTATTTATCAAGTTAGAAGCTGACAGTGAGTAGTTGCGTATTTGATACAACGGCAAGCCGATCTAGATACTGATGTGATTGGCCCAGACTATGCATAAATAGCAAACCTAGCCGCCATAGTTGTGACGTCGCAAAATATACATTGTGCGACACGTAATAATGATATTGAAGTTGATTAAGACTACAACTCTGTAATGCTTATCCAAGCCCAATCACCCCGAATGCGGAAGAGCAGGTAGTGTGGTTCAGCGTTTACGCTTACGTTTACGATTATTTGGATGGCTGCCTGACGGTTTTGAGCCAACCGCTAAAAGTTCTGAGTAGTTTTTCGGCTGCGCTCCCGATACTTGAAGTTGTGGTCGGTGGTTCTGAACATGAGCTGGCTTGGGATTTTCATTTGTTTGATGAGTTGCGGATCCCCCAGTCTCTTTGCTCTCATCCTCATTGTTGCCATCCGAGCGCATACCGCTCCATTCAGCAATCACTGTTTCGGCGTCGGTGCGTGAAACATTATACGCTTCACGCGAGCGCCGAATGATTTCTTGGGTTTGGTCTTTTTCGGGAGCTGGAACGCGCAGGGTCTTAGCCGAGAATGGGATGCTGGTTTCACCATCGATCGACATCGTCACATAGATGTTCTGGAGCGAGAGATTTGTTAGGTCGGTGGCTTCGAAGACAGGTTCAAAGTATCGTACGAGAGCGGCTGCATCATCAGCACCTACACGGAAAGTAATCATTGACCCGACATTGCCGAAAACCGCATCTCTCACCTCTTGAGGCATTTGGGCGACATACTGGTTTGCAACTGTGAGGTATAGGCCGTACTTGCGTGCTTCTGAGAGTATAACCGAGAAGGAGTCGGTAGCAAAGTTCTGAAATTCGTCGACATAGAGATAGAATGGACGGCGTTCATCGAGGGGTATATTAGCTCGACTCATGGCAGCCAGCTGGATTTTAGAGATCATGAGGGCCCCGAGTGTTGCGGCATTATCCTCCCCTAGCCGTCCACGTGAAAGATCGCATATGAGGATCTTACCCTGATCCATCATTTGGCGAATATCAAAGCTCGACTTCTTTTGACCAATCACATTGCGGATCAGTGGATTAGCTGTAAAGGCTCCTACTTTGTTAAGAATTGGTGCCACTGCTTCGGTAGCAAACTTATCATTCCAGGCGGCGAACTCATTAACCCAGAATGAGCGAACCGTCACGTCGGTCAATTGATCAACAATTTTTTTGCGGAAATTTTTATCAGTCAGCATGCGCGTAATACCCATGAGATTGGCGTCTGGGGTCTCGAGGAGAGCTAGCAGTGTAAAACGCAAGATGTGTTCTAGCCGTGGACCCCAAGAATCTGCAAACATTTTCTTGAGGACGCCGATGATTTCCGAAGCGATGGAGGCCCGCATATTCGGATCGGCATTCTCCATCGGGTTGAATGAGATCGGATGCTCGAAGTCGGACGGATTAAAGTAGACTACGTCATTGAGGCGATGCTCAGGGATGTAGCGCAGCACATCTTGGGCGAAGTCACCGTGCGGATCAACCACGGCAAAACCTTGATTATGGTAGATATCAGACAGGGTGAGCAGTAAGAGCAGAAAGCTTTTACCCGAACCCGATTTACCAATGATATACAAATGCCGTTTACGATCATCGCGCTTGATGCCGAATTTCACATTAGTCTGACGAAAAGTTGTTGTCCCGACAAGTGATAAGGCTTCTTGGGGTGTGTTTGCTAGGGTCGGGATATTGGTTGGTGGCTCCCCGACTTTGGTGGTAGTCCAGGCGATATTCGGCGTCTCGACGCTAGTATGTGGCAGGTGGTACATACTAGCTAGCTCCTCGACATTTAAGATAAAGCCACTCCCCTCAAAGTAGCGTGCTCGATATTCCTGAAGAGCTTCTGGCGATGGGTCGTAACTTCCACCGGTCAGGCCGTTGAGATTAATACTATTGAATTGCTTGAAGCCACCAAATAACGCCTGTAAGCGTTGCTTGGCGACATCTGCACTTTCTCCGATGTAGGCTACACGAATCTTGACTTCATAACCGATTTTCTCGGCTTTGGCCTCAACGGCCGCATTTACTGTCTGCTGACCTGGTGACAACTCCTTTTTTTCATCTTTTTTGTCTTCGCGTACCGGCGGCGCTACGAGAGCTTTGAAGAACGTAATGAGTAGTTCGAATGGCAAAAATAGCAACCTTTGTTGCCAGTTATCAAAGAGACCGGGTCGTTTGCCGCCCTTACTCTCAGCCACAAACTGGAGTGATTGCTTATGCCAGCCGTCATCGACGGGGCGCATGAGATATTGGATCCAAAGTTGCTCATTGCTCTCGAGCTTAGCTAGGACAGTCGTAATCCCCGCTAGTGGATCAACTTCAAACGTCTGAAATGTCCGTATTGGATATAGAGAATCTTTGGTGGTTTTGACTTCACTAATGACGGTGAGCGCTTCACCGAGATCTTTTTTCGCGTAATCATCCACTTCATCGAGGATCTGAACGGTGGGATATTGAGCGTAAATCTGGCTCTCAACATAGTCTTTGAGGTGGGATGGGACCCAGACATAAAAATTGATAATATTCTGTTCAGAAACAATTTCGAAGCTAATATGCTCCTGGATCATTCCTTCTTTCTCGATTTCTTGCTTGGGACGAAGAATGCCATGCAGGCTGGCAAAGAGCTGTTCGGCTGACAACTCTTTTTTGTCATTATCCTTTGGGACAATGATTTGTAGCATTGTGTGATCTGTTGCTTCAACGTACTGTACCCTACGTCGGTTCTGCCAGATTTGCCAAATCAGATAGGCAGCAATCAGCGTCCAGCCCCAATACTGGAACAGCGCGATGCCGATGATCGAAAAGATGGCGCCGATGAGATTCAGAAGAGGTTCCATTAGTATCCATTGTAGCGCACTTCAGGGTGAGTGCGCTGGTTCATGTGGAGTTTAGGCGGTGTTTTTCGGTGGACGCCCACGGCGTTTCCGAGGCTCAGCCACAAAACCAGCCTTGAGTTGGTAGAGACCCTTCCCTACTCGCTCAAATTGAGGCTTCTCTTGTAGATTGAGCGCAATGGTAGCTACTTTTACCTGGCGACGAGCTAATACTCGCTTGATAATTTCCTCGCGGGTCAAAGGGCTCTCTTCACGCAGAATCTGCTCAATGATGTCGGCGACAGTGCCTGCCTGATAGCCCCATTCGGCTAGGGCGTATATACCGCGCCCTATCAAGACAAAGCGACTATCTTTAATGAGTTCATTGTGTACAGCTTGGGTCGTTACTGGCTTTGGGTTGGCTTCGAGCTTTGAGATTTTGTCAGCAATCTCAGTGAAATGCATGGGGCGGCCAGCCTTTTTCAGAACCAGATATGTCTTATCGCGGATGCTTTTGGGATTAACCTCGGGCCAGCTCACCAATCCCCAATGACCATCAAGGTGGGTCAGTTGCTTTGAAGCCTCGGCTAATTCTTTGAGCGCTTCTGTTTTATGAGGGCCATCGATCGCTCCTGTGAGCTTGTCAAACCGAATCGGCTTTCCGTGGGCATCGGCTGCTGCTGTCAATTCTTGGTGGAGTTCGAGAATCGTCTCGCGATCGTATGGATCAGCGAAGACTACCACAGCTGCCAAATCTTCAGAGTGCTCGACGAGTTCGAGATCCGGCATAATGCGAACCAAGTACGCCAGGTTCATGCGATCAGCATCGCTAAGTTCCAGCGCAGTTGCGAGCGACGTGAGCTGTACGATACCGCCATTTTGGTCAATAACTGCAACGACGATATCGCGCAGTTCTGGTTCGGGTTGATAATTATCACGGATTTTCGTCAAGGCAGCCTTTTCTATCTGGCGCACACGCTCACGAGTGATGCCCAGCTCGCTGCCAATTTGCTCCAGTGTGTGTGTCGGCTGGTTTTTCAGACCATGCCTCTTGGCTACTACTTCTCGGTCGCGATCTTTTTTCAGCACAAGCAAGCTCTCGTCGATCAGTTTTTCCACGAGTTCGCGCACGTCTGTATCGGTTGATGTAGCGGTTGTAATTGTAGACATCACGTAAGACTCACCCTCTCTTAGTATATTGGTTGAGAGATATTATATCATCTCAACAGATAACGGTCAATGATTGGAAGGCGAGTTTTTTCACATTTCGTCAAGTCGCTTATGGTGTAGCTAGTTCAGTGAGCACCAGATGAGGAAACAGGTGGAACGGACATTCAGAATAGTGCTTGGCGAAATATTGCCCGCCGCATCGAGCGCCTGAAAGGTGTAGCTAATGGTGGTATTCCCTGCTGCGGTCGTATCGGTATAGGTTGGTGATTTTACCTGAGCTAGGGCCTGTCCATTGCGGCTGATCCGATAGGCTGTTACTGCTGTGTTATCTGTAGAAGGCTGCCACTTCAGAGCGAGATTATAGCGCCCCCGCAGCAAATCAAGCTCAAGTGAAGCAGTAGGTTTGGAAGGTGCAGTCGGGGGCTGCTTGTCACTCGCTGGCGGTGGGCTGATTGTGCTTGGTTGTGTCGTTGGTGGCTGAGTAGTGGTGCTGAGCGTTGTGTTGATGCTGGTAGAGCTCGTAGTACTTGTTGTCGTGCCCCCTATTTGGTAGACGCTGCTTATGTATGGGCAGTAGTACTTGCTCTTGGTCCCATCGACACAGTTATTTGTCGGCGCATCAACCACATAGAGATTTTTATCGGTGATGAGACCCTTGAGGATATCATCGTCAGAGGTAGATGTGATTCCCAATTGATTCCAAAGTGCTCGATTGGTTGCGCTCATGCCACCGGCTGTCTGGATGGTGGCCGGGTAGCCAGTGGTGTCAAGTGGCATCATGCCATAGTCGCGAAGGGCGCGTGCAATGATGCGGGCGGTTTGAGCTTTGGTTGGGTTACTTTTCAGGTCGGCCCGGCTATTTATCCAAGTAGTGATGTCATCCTCGGTGATATTGAGGGCAAAACGCATACCTTCTGGGATGGTTTTGTCGAGGGTGTAGAGGCTGTCAATTGGCTTACCGGCAAATTCTGCTATGCGATCACTTTCCTTGCGGGCGCTTTCCCATTCATGCTTTGCGGCTGGCGCCACTGCAGTGCCGCAAGTATGGCCGATGACGTTTGGATCATTAGTGGACAGCTGCTCTTTAGTACAACCTGGACCCCATGAGGTATTAAAGATACCCAGACTTAAGGCGTGACGAATTTCGCCGGCGGCGACTTCTTGCGGAGTTAGCAGCCCAGCATAGTATGAGATGCCACCGCCCCGATCGCCGGTGCTCCCTTCGTAGGTTCGATAGTCAGCGACCTTGCCGGTCTGGTTGCGCAAGATCCTGGCGCTGGAGGCGCAGAGTCGCTCGCGGAAAAACGGTCCGCACTGGGTAACGGCGGCCAGTCCAGTTTTGACGCTTGAAAAACTGTATAGTTGGCCATTACTATCATCGAGGATGATCAGCTCGTTGTCTCCGGCGCTTGCTACTTGCCAGTTTGGGTTCCAGGGTACTTGGCGATTTGGCAAGTAGCCAATGCCGTTATAGGCTGTTGCGCCGTCGTCCAAGTTTGATGGCGAGCAGCCATTACCACAAA
>CAZDEK010000033.1:0-9188 GCA_964504625.1 uncultured Candidatus Saccharibacteria bacterium | reverse complement strand
AAACTCACGCCCGAGCAATTCGGTGCTCATTGCCGAGCATTCGATATGCCAACCCGGTCTTCCGGGCTTGTTCACTTCTTTAATCACAAAATCCCAAGCTGGTTCATCAGGCTTCGCTGCTTTCCAGAGCGCGAAGTCACCCGCCCCCTGCTTCTGATCCTGATCATCAATGCGTGAGTGCCCGATATGGTCAAGATGTACAAAACGGCCATAGCGATGGTCTTGCTGCTCATACATTTCGAGCGAGAAGTAGATACTTCCATCCGCCTCATATGCAATACCATCCGCCACTAGCTGACGGATAATTTGCTGCATTTGTGAAATATACTCAGTCGCGTGCGGCCGCGCGAAGAGATTATCCACTCGCACGCCAACCGCCTCCAGGTCATCGAGAAACTGAGCTTCATATTTTTTCGCTAGCTGCTGTACGCCAACCATGGGTTCGACATCAGGATAATCTATCTGAGCCCGCGCAATCATCTTGTCATCGATGTCGGTAATATTCATCACCCAGCGCACCTCATACTCACCGATATGACGTAGAAGCCGCTGGATCAAATCAGCCGTAATAAAAGCCCGAAGATTGCCAATATGTACGCGGTCATACACCGTCGGCCCGCACGAATACATCCCCACTCGATCAGGCCGAATCGGTTCAAACAGTTCCTTACGTCGCGTTAATGAATTAAAGAAATGAATATTCATGAGGGAATTCCTTGATCAAACACTACAGCACGCAAGACTTCAGCTGTTCGTCGACAATCATCGAGAGCATTATGAGCCTGTCGACTCGCCTGGCCAAATAGTTGAAAGGTAGCTTCAGAACGAATAACTTGAGTATATCCATGAGCACAGAGGTACTGATAGGCTAACGTCCAGACGTCGAGGTGATGATAATCATAGACACTCTCAGTATGATCGCTAGCTTTGAGCAGCTGGTCGAGCCAAATTCGATCATAGTACACATTCCACGATGCGAGGAATACCTTTTCAGGCTGCACGATATCAAGCAACTTTTCGGCGACGGCTTTGGGTGTTGGCGCTTGCTTCAAGCGCTCCGCAGTGATGTCGGTGTTTTCAAGTACCCAGGGTTCGAGCTTGGCGGGATTGGCTTGAATATCAGACATATAGGAGGTTTTCTCTTCTAAACTCTGTCGATCGAGCACGAGCACCCCAAGCTGAGTTGGTTCACCTGGATCGATAATCATTTCCTGAGCGTTCTTACGAAAACCCGTAGATTCAAAGTCAAAGAGGGCAATATCTTTCCCAAAACCACGAAAGCTCATGCTACAATCTCCGTCCGACCCGCTAAGGCGCGACCCAGTGTTATCTGATCGGCGTACTCAAGATCAGCACCCACCTGAAGACCTTGCGCTAAACGTGTCACCTTCACACCCAACGGCGCCAATTGGCGTGCCACGTACAGCGCCGTGGTCTCGCCTTCTACAGTGGCATTCGTAGCCAGAATCACCTCCTTCGGCTCACTCACTTGCACTCGATTCACCAGTGAATCGATTTTCAGCTGGGCTGGTCCTATACCATCAATGGGAGAGAGCACGCCATGGAGTACATGGTAGCGCCCGCGATACGTTCCAACCTTTTCGATCGCGACAATATCAAGCGGCTGCGCCACCACAACTAATGTCTCATCCTCTCGACCAGAATCTGCGCACAACTCACACAAATCAGCCGTTGCATAGCTATGGCACTGAGCGCAGTAACCAAGCCCGCGTCGCAAGGCCTGAAGGGCTTCCCCCAAACGCTCAGGATCGCCAAAGCGGACGAGATACATCGTCAACCTCTCAGCCGTTTTGGGGCCAATTGATGGCAACTTAGCAAATTCGTCAACGAGTTGTGTAATCTGCTTAGGCAGAATCTGTGTCAAGCCCGCTCCCCTCCTGTTGGTAACCGCTACATCCCGGGCAGATTGAGCCCGCCGAGCTGACCTTTCATGCGATCCGCTACCTCTCGCTGGAGAGCGCTATTGGCTTGATTGATCGCCGATTCAATCAGCTTTTCAAGTCTACCGAGGTCAGAAACATCGAACTTATCAGCATCGAGCTTGACGCTCGTCACCTTCTGCTCGCCGTTCATTACGATCACGACTGCACCATTGCCGGCATCAGCCTCGACTTCGACTTTTTTCAGCTCCTTCTGGAGCTTACGCAGCTCATTAGCTGCTTTCACTTGATCAAACATGGACATATGTCAGACACACCTCATACTAACCACTCTATTGTACCGCGACCGAGCGCTTACTGCACCTGGTAGAGGCGGACTTCTGAAGAATTTGTCCTAAAGACGTCTATCTCTCGCCATATAGACGGGACGGCTTTCCAGTAGCCCTTATCGCCCGGTTTGCCGATGATCCACACGCGACCAGTACTGGTGGTGACAGCATTCCAATAATCAACGTAGATCTGACTCGCCCGGTCGTAGAGCAGAGCTGACTCACCATAACCATTTGGCCTACCTGTTGTGGTATTCAATTGCACGGTAGGCAGAGTAGCGGTAGCGTCGATAAATGAATCTCGACACACCTCATCTCTTTGACAGTAGTAGGTGTAATCAAAGTACGTATAGAGTTCGCCAGCGAGCAACCCGTCACCAGCCTGAAAACCGGCCCGAACATGCTGACTCACCAGGCCCATCGAATGTGAAGCCTGTCGTCCAACATTCACCAAGCCAACTAATGCAATGGCAAGTACGAGGGCAAGAGCCGCGATACCCGTCACTTTATGACGCATCATGAGTTGGTGCAGACTGATGCCAAGCAGCATATACATGCCATTGGCGGCAAACACGAGATAGCGATCTTGATAGACTGGCTTCACAAGCGACACCACTATCGTCAGCACAATCGGCACGAAGGTATAGAAAAAGAGCATTTTGATCTGCGGCTTAGTTTTCCGCAATAGCCACGTCACCCAGATGGCGCCGAGAATAATCATAGCTGGAACAATCCAGTAGACGAGCTGGGGGAGCTGCCGCCCATCAGTAAAAGTTAAATTCTGCCAAAGGTTATTCGCGAGCGTAAACTGATCAGTTTTAGGAATCCAGCCAATACCCTGACCACGCGAAAATTGACCATAAAAGCTCGGCAGCCATGGCAGCCAGAGGACGATGATGCCAATGTTGGCGAGCCACCATCTTTTTGACAGCCACACTGTCTTACCAAATCGCCAGGCATGAATCGGCTCGAGACTGATAACGTAAAGCCACTGAGCCATGATCACAAGAGCCGCAAAGTAATGCGTGTACAGCCCGGCTGCCATCATAACGACATACAGGGCCCACCAACGATTGTGATCTGTGCGAGCTTCTAATGCACGCAAGAGCGCGTAGGTACCAGTAATGAGAAACAGCCCAAGCACACCATACATTCGCGCCTCTTGGCTGTAGCGCACGAGAAAAGGCGCAACCGCCAAGATGAGTAATACGATATAGGCTGTGGAGCGAGCAAAGTAGCGCTTTACGAGAAGATAACAAACATAAATCGTAAGTAGTCCAGCTACAGCACTCATCGAGCGAGCGGCAAGTTCTGAACGACCAAAGATTGATGTCCAAAGATGCAAGAGTTCGTAATAGAGCGGGGGGTGCACATCGCGCGCCGAGCCAGCCCAAATCTGCAGCGGATTCCGATGAACCAACATCATCGTAAAGCCTTCGTCATGCCAGATACTGGCCTTGGTAATCGTGGCGAAACGAGCTACGGCAGCTAGGAGTAAGAGGGCGGGCACCACTACTCGCTCTTGGGCCCAAGTCGGCAGGAGGCCAGTAGCCCGATGACGCACCGCTTGTATCTTTTTCGTCACTGGGGACTTAGGCTTTGTACGGGACATATCGATAGCTTATCCGCTTATACCTCCCGGTCAGGAGCCCCCATTTAATACGCAGTAGATCACCAAATGTCTGCAGTGCCACTTTCATCGCACCATTACCAGATATTTTCGACCCTTCAACGACATCCTTCCAATCTGGCACTTCAATCAGCTCTATCGAATAGCCCAGCTTGCGGGCAATGGCCAAAACCTCCATATCAAAACCCCAACCAACAATACGTTGGCGACCGAATATTTCACGAGCCGCATCAGCTTCAAAAGCTTTAAACCCACACTGAGTATCCTTGATGCCTGGCACGATTAGTGTCTGCACCAACCAGTTTCCGAATGTTGAAATGAATTTCCTCACACCAGTGTGGCTTTCATTGAGATTACGCACACAGATTGCTACCTTACCACCCTTATCGATCATCTGATAGACCTGATCAAGATATTTAAGTGGCGTAGCCAGATCAGCATCCATAAACATCACGTAGTCGGTCTTCGCCGATAACATGCCATCACGAACCTGTTTACCCTTTCCAACTTTAGGTCCGGTCTGGAGAAAGTGGTAATGAGCAAATCGCTTACCAGCGGCGTCTGCCACCTCTTTGGTTGCATCAGTGCTATTCGCATCAACTACGACAACGACGGCATGATAATGTTTTTCCTTGAGATAATCGGCTAACTCATGCAGCGTCGCGCCAATGCGCTTTTCTTCGTTCAGCGTTGGTACGAGAATCGTCAACCGAGGCCGCTGATCACTCATCGATTGACCTCAAAGACATAGAACAGCGTGCGACTTGCAAAGGCTGGTGACGACTGTTCTGACAGCTTACCGGAGGGGAATTTTGCCTTGAGGGTTTCGATCACGGCCGCGGTATGCTCATTTTTTTGAATCAGGAATACTGTAGGCGAATCAGCCAGGGGAACGCTCTTGACTTGATCCCATTCAAGTCGCTTCCATCCACTCCCATACGACAGACCATAGCTAGCGTCAGATTTCTGCTTGGCATAGTCCACTTTGGCTCGAGTCAGAAAGTCTACCGTGCGAATAGAATAGCCATCTACCACCATAAACGTTGCTGGGGCACCGGGACCCGAGAAATTCGCACGACTGTAATTCGCGAGCTGCACCATGTCTTCTGCATAGGCATCATAGACATCAGCATTACCAGCCCAAGCCCGAAAATAGGCAAAGTATCCCTGCAGTAACGTCGCGGCCATCAGCAAGATCACCAGCCCCAGACCAATATTGCGGGCGAAGCTATTGATCGGAAAAATCGCATACCAGCGACCAATGAAATAGGACAGGCCAATGGCCGCCAAAATCATCACCGCTGGTGCCGAACCAATCGAACGTAAGCCATGCGGCAAACCCTCAGCCGTCAAGGCGGCTGGTAGCATCATGGCTGCAAATATCATGAGCAGCGCAGCATAACGAGCATTACCAATTGAATAGAGTGCCACCAAGATTCCAAGGACAAACATAATCCCAACGAAAGTATTCAAGAGCGGCTCATTTGGGACATTATGCCGGGCGTTATCATCGCCTCGGAAATTATACTGCAAAAGGGTTTTTTGGGTACTGTCCCATAGGGTTGCCAACGGCTTACCTTTATTGAGACTCTTATTCAGGAAACTTGTACCGCCAGCTCTGGCACTAGCCTCTGGATTTTTGACAGAAAACACCGCTAGTGGGGACATAACCAGTGCGAAAGTAATAACTGCAGAGGCAATATTCTTCCCCTGTCCCTTAAGCCACTTTCGCCGAAAAAGTATTATGTATCCCAGTAGCCCAACAACCGCAACCAACATAAGCTGGAATGCTGTATACGTATAGGCTCCTAGTCCAGCAACTAAGCCAGTCGCTATAAAGTAACCCAATTTCTTTGTCTTGATTGCTCGTCCACCTAGGTAAGCCACACTCGCCACCATCAGTGGCGTCATGCTTGCACGGAAGCCATCACGCGAGATGATGACTACCCACGGATTCACTGCCATAAAAAATGCAGCTAGCAATCCAACCCGCTGGCCAAACCAATCTTTGCCCCAATAGTAGACAGCGATAATCGCCAGTACTCCAAATATGGCTGGCGCCATACGCAGCGCAAGAATGGTATTACCTAGCAGCCGTACAAACAAAGCCTGCGCAAAGAAAAAGAGTGATTCACGGGGGCCGTTAGTCGCATAAAGAGGTCGGATATCACCGGAGAAGATACGAAAAATATCTTGACCGTTAGCAGCTTCATCCGGATGCAAGCCAGGCGGCAGTTGCCCTAGCTGATAGAAGCGAAAGAACACGCCGATCAAAACAATCAGTGACAGTAGAATCCAAACGCCATATTTTTTGGCAAAGCGCTGGTATTGGGTTTGTCGACGGGCAGCGGTACTCATCTAGTGGGCCTGATCTTTAAAGACTACTTTCTTATACATGATATAGTTCCAGATCAAACTTGCCAATGTTGCCACAACTTTCACGCCATTAGTGACAATAAACTGCCGATCAACGAAGTGCAGCAAGCCAAGAGCGCTAGCGATATTGACTCCGATATTTACTGGCCATGTCCAGACGCCCTCAAAAAACCAGATAATAACCCCTTGGATGACGATCAAGCCAAATGCAGTAATAGGGAAAAATTCGAGCGCTTGACGCCAAATATCTTTCTTCTCACCCGCTTTAAAAACAAAGTGACGATTGGCGAAGAATGAGAAGATCATAGCCACTATAACAGCCGGAATATTTGCTATCTGATCTGGCCAACCAGTTGCTCGAGAAATGATATTGAGGAGTGCGAAGTCAATGGCAGTATTGGCGATGCCAACGATACCAAAACGTCCAACCTGGGCGACTTCTTTCCCAACGGAGGACGAGCGGGTTTGAGTTTTCTTCACGGAAACATCCTTATTTCTCAATCAGTATACGCTACCACTTGGGTAGCGGCAAAGCCCTTATGCTAACGCTACTCAGCTGGCGGTTTACTCGACCTGTCAAGCGAACGAAAGAGCATGAGCTCTGGGCTAAAGAAGAGCTCGACATCACCAGTCGGTCCATTGCGATGCTTTCGCACTAATACATCTGATATATTGCGACGCTCAGTTTCTTTATTGTAGTAATCCTCACGGTAAATAAACATCACTACATCGGCGTCCTGCTCGATAGACCCAGATTCCCGTAGGTCTGACAGTTGTGGGATTTGCGGATGACGCTGCTCGACTGCACGCGAGAGCTGTGAAAGAGCAATCACCGGTACATCAAGTTCGCGGGCAAGGGCTTTCAACGAACGAGAAATTTCTGAGATCTCGTTGACTCGATTGCCATCGGTAGTCGACTTACCGCCGCTCATCAGCTGCAAATAGTCAATAATGATGAGTCCTAAACCATGCTCGGTTTGCAAACGCCGTGCTTTGGTGCGCATTTCAAGGGCATTCGCCATCGCTGAGTCGTCAATAAAAATTGGCGCTTCAGCCATCACCCCCATCGCTCGATTGAGCTTCTCAAAGTCTTTGTCTTCAAGGTTACCGGTACGGAGCTTCCATGAGTCAATCCCAGACTCCGATGCTAAAAGTCGATCGATCAGCTGCTCCTTACTCATCTCAAGTGAGAAGATTCCCACCGGTATTCCCTCCTTGATAGCAACATGCGCAGCAATATTCATAACAAAACTCGTCTTACCCATACTCGGTCGTGCCGCCAAAATAATCAGATCTGAGCGCTGCAAACCAGCTAGCAACTTATCGAGCTCTTTAAAACCCGTAGGAACACCCCGTAATTGCTGCTTATCCTTGTGCAGAGCGTCGAGCCGATCAAAGCTGTCGGCCAAGACATCACGGATCGAGATAAAGTTTTGTTTGAGGTGCTTCTGACTAACCGAGAAGAGTGACTGCTCGGCCTCATCTAATAGCTCATCCAGTTCGCGAGCTTCATCATGGGCGAGACCCGAGATCGCATGACCCGCCACATCAAGTCGGCGAAGTGTCGCTTTACCGGCCACAATCTTCGCATATTCCACCACGTGGGCCGCAGTAGCCTCACTATTGGCAAGTTCTGCCAGATAGGTCATCCCGCCTATCTCATCAAGCTTCTTCTCTGACTGCAAAGTTTCGGACAGAGTAACCAGATCAATCGGCTTACGTTGTTCATACAGTCGCAAAATCACCTCAAAGATACGCCCATGCCGAGGCTCATAGAAATCGTCAGCTGCCACAGTATCGGCAACTTTAATCAGCGCGTCTGGATCCAGCAATATGGCACCGATCAGTGAGCGCTCGGCTTGTTGGCTATGAGGTGGCACCAACTGAGCCAATTCGGCTTCAGTCAGCACTGGTGACTGAGTCTGCTGACGTCGTTCGGCCATATTATTCGTCCACCACTTCCCCACCTAATATTTCGAGAGCACTGGCTACCAGCTCCTCATCGGCCTGCGTTGGCTCGGCTGGTTCACTACCAGTATGAATCACGGTCATTTCGATTGGCTGGCCGGCTACTTTCTGTAAGACGGCTTCAATAAACTGCCGATTTTTATGCTCCTCAATACGCTCCTTATGAAAACGAAACCGACAGCGTACCACAAACTTATCCCCTTCTAGAGCTGGTTCGCCGGAACGTAATACTGCATACAGAGAGTTATTCTTTGACTTTATGAGAGACAGTGTTTTTGCCGTGATCAGCTCGGGTGACAAAGCGCCATCTGGTAAGGAATGTGCCGGTCGGGCTATAGACCGTTGTGGCTGCACCGGCTTGGGAACCGCCTGTGGCGGCGCTGCGGCCTGGATCGGCGCAGCTGTGCTAACCCGATGAGCCAGTCGCCAGAGGGCAAGCTCGAGCGGCAAACTAGGGATCGGCGTCACTTTCATGTCTTTTGCAGCTTGACTCAAAAGCTCCATGGCAGCAAAGAGCTCGGCTTGAGACAGAAAAGGCGTATCTTCACTCTGAGGCGGATGCATCAATGCATCCCGCAAGAGATGCAAGAGATGCTCGATAACCAACGTGGGCTCGCCACCGCGCTGCCACACCTCGTTTAGGGTAATCATTGCACCGTGAAAATCCCCCTGACAAGCTTCCTGCAAGACTGTTCGTAAGCTCTCATCATCACCCACACCAGCGATCTCTGCTACCATGGCTCGCGTAATAGCACCAGTCTGTACACTAAGTTGATCAAGCAGACTCAAGGCATCTCGAAAGCCACCAGCAGATAGTTGGGCGATGAGGGCAACAGCTGATGCATCGATAGTGATCTTCTCCTGTTGTGCAACTGCCTTCAAAGCCGTTTGCATATCCTGTGAACGAACCGGCCGAAAATCAAACCGCTGCGTGCGACTAATCACTGTATCGGGTAATTTATGCGCTTCCGTAGTGGCAAGAAT
>CAZDEK010000032.1:0-9315 GCA_964504625.1 uncultured Candidatus Saccharibacteria bacterium | reverse complement strand
GCTTATTTGAAGGCGCATTACCCGGCAGCTTTTATGGCGGCGCTGCTCACCAGCGATCATGGCAATCTGGACCGTGTGGCCATCGAAGTTGCTGAATGTCGCAAGATGGGCATCGAAGTGCTCGCGCCAGACGTGAATGAGTCCTTCTCTGAGTTCGCAGTGGTAAAGAATGATGAGGATACAGACGTCATCCGTTTTGGTTTACAAGCGATTAAGAATGTCGGTCTCGGACCTGTCAATGCTATTCTCGCCGCCCGAGAAGAGGGTGGCCACTTTGCTTCGATCGAAGATTTCGTGCGGCGTGTGGATGCTCGCGAGATTAATAAGAAGGCGATTGAAGCCCTTATCAAAGTCGGCGCTTTTGACTCGATCGGTGATCGCGCGACGCTCTTCGCGAACCTCGACAAGATAGTCATATACATGAGTAAGGTACAGAAGAACGCTTTGTCAGGCCAGATTGATATTTTTGGTAGCATGGGCTCAGCCGAAGAGATACCATCGCTGCCGCTTGAAGCTCCGAGTGAGATTCTGACAGAGCGCGAGTTCCTGCAGTGGGAGAAAGAATTACTGGGCCTCTATCTCTCGAGTCACCCGTTGCGTGAAGTCGATGCCTGGCTACGTGAAAAAACTACTCCCGCGGTTGCGCTGCTACCGACTATGGATGGTGAGAAAGTTACCGTTGGGGGCGTTATTACAACCGTCCGTAAAATCGTCACGAAAAAAGGTGACGCTATGGCCTTCGTTGGTCTCGAAACTGCTCAGGGTGACACTGAACTCTTGGTGTTCCCTAAGGCCTATGAGGCGGATAGTTCACTCTGGGTTGAAGACCAGTTAGTGATTGTGCAGGGTAAGGTGAATGCTAAGGATCGTGATGGCAAGCCAAGTGATGAAGTGAAGGTTATGGTTGATAAGGCTAAGCGACTCGACCCCAGTGTTTATAAGCACTACATTCCGACTGGCGAAACAGTTGCGCCGAAGGTTGATCCAGCCGCAGCTCAGCCGGCTGAGCGGGTTGTTTTGAAGATTAAAGACTTGCGAGATCAAGTCTTGCTCTTGCGACTGAAGTCGATTCTGCAAGCTGTGCCAGGTGATACTGAGACGATGGTGCAGCTTGAAACCACTGGTCAAAAGATTCGGCTACCCTTTAAGGTAGCAGTCTCTGAAAAACTCAAGCAAAATTTGACTAGCCTCCTGACCGAAGAAGCCGTGCTTGTCGAATAAGCTTGTCCAGGACTCAGCACACCGCTATACTGCTGGCAACGCACCTTTTTAAGCAGGGAGAGAGCCATGCCAGATCACATCATCTGTGTGTCCGCCCCCGAAGGTGGAGGTAAGGACACGTTGATCGCGGCCATGCTGGAGCAGTTTCCAGAGCTGAAGTTAGGGCCGAAAGCGACTACCCGTCTGTCGCGAGCTGATGACATCCTGCACGGTGGCCAGTCCAAGTATCGCTACTTGCATGAGGCTGATTTCATGGATGAGGTCACTCAAGGCAAGATCGTGGAGTTTTCTCGTAATGCGAACGGTTGCCTCTACGGCTCGTACGTTGATCCGGCGAGTCCAGGCGTAGAGATTCGCGATATCGATGTCAACGGTGCTCGTTTTCTGGCGGCTGCCAGTCAGTGGGATGCCCATTTCCCGCCTGTGACGGCCATTGGGGTGATCCCATACCCCAAGAAGCCACAAGCCTTTTCGCCGGATCATCCGATCGAACGCTATTTCCGGCGACCCCACAACCCCCAGTCGGTAGCGCCGTGGATCAAGAGCGATGTCTTGGCTGAGCTCGATAATCGCTTGGCGCGGCGGGGTGATAGTGCGCAACTAACGGCTGAGAAGCTGGAGCGAGCGAAGTGGGAAGTACCCCTCATTCTCCGCACCTGGCCGTATGTTGTCGTGAACGACCATCTCGAGCGTGCTATCAGTGATATGTCTCGCATCATTCAGCAGGTGCTGGATGATGTCGGCGAGGCCCAGCGCTTGGCTGCTCATTCGGGCTAATAATAACGCCCGCTACCAATCGGTAGCGGGCGTTCATCATGTCAGATTCAAGACACGGATCATCCCATGGTCACACCGACAGGCTCCCATCGGTTCACGCATGTCGTCGTGGGCCTCAGCGAGTGCAATGCGGGTACCACGGGGTAAGTGCCGCCATTCGACAATCCGTCCCGGTGTCAGTACGCTGAGCTGTATTACTGTCGTTTCAATGAAGCCGGAGCGTATGCCGGGCAATTCGATGACACATGCATGATCATCTGGTAGCAACCAGCTACGTGGGACAACTACTTCATGGGCCACCGTGAAGACCGGGTCGAGCTGATGAATCTGCCAAGCAATGTGTCGCGGGTTCGTACAGACGTTGTAGCTCACAATCCGTTTGCCCGAAATTGGCTCACCTTGCGAAGCTGAGAGCACGCTCATTGGGAAGGCAAGTAAGCGACTCCACTGGAGCTCAGGAATTTCATAGCGACGACTCGCGAGCATCAAGCCGCGGATCTCTTCAAGGCGTACAGACATACTGATCCTTTCCTGCAAAGTATTTCAGTTGGTAGTCGAGTCGATTGGTATCGATCAGGTACTGCGCGCATTAAAACATAGCTATCTCATATGATGCAAAGAATAAACCCGCAACCAACTAGGTTGCGGGTTTAGGGTGCAGTCGAAACCGCCTAGCTTTTTGGGCTGAGCGGGGGATCAAAGGCCTCATCACCGGTCGCGAAGCCGGCATCATGCAGTGCCTGGTCGATGATGTCATCGGCTTTGGCTTCGAGGGAGGCGGCTTGCGTCAGTGTCTTGTCGATTGCCTTGATTGCTCTCTTGGTATAAGCCGGGATCCACTTGTCATCGACTTTGAGCATGACTGTGTAGATCGTCAGATCGTCATTGTGTAAGCAGAAGCCGTATCCGGCCTCGTCCAACAAGACGATTTCTTGTGGCGGGTTGTCTTGCAAGTTGGCGAAGGTGCCCAAGACGTCCAGCAGCAGATCGCTGAAGTCGAGCGGGCTCTCAACAGCGAAGGTCTGCAGCAGCTTGGGCTCCTCGGCGACCCCCTTGAAACGCAGGCCGTTCTTCTTGGTCCTGGACTGCGCGTCATGAAACACCTGCTGCTGCAGGGCGACGGCGCTGATGCGGTACTCGGGCTTGGTCATGCTTGGCCTTTCAGGTAGGTACTAGATGGCAATTATTATATGAAGAGATCGTAAAGTCAATAATAAGTACATCACTCTAGAGTACTCTTGCTTCCTTCGAGAAAACCTGATAGAATACTCAAGTTATGGAAGCTTCAGTCCTCCAAAAGCCACAGCTCAAGGCCAAGCTCCCGGTGATCAAGCCGGGTGATACCGTGCGTGTACACCAGATTATTCGTGAAGGTAATAAGACCCGTACCCAGGTGTTCGAGGGTCTAGTTATTCGCTATCGCAAACCTAACGAAGGCAATGCGTACTTGACTGTGCGTAAGATTGCGTCGGGCGTTGGCGTCGAGAAGAGCTGGTTCGTGCACTCGCCGAACGTCGAGAAGATCGAAGTCGTGCGCCGCTCGAAGGTTCGCCGTGCATTCCTCTCGTACATGCGGGGGCTCCGTGGTAAGAAGGCTCGCTTGACCGAGCAAGAGTTTGATAAGGCGGCAGCGAACGAAGCCGATCACCGGACTGCCGACGAGATTGCGGCACTCGAAGCCGAAGTTGCAGCTAATGAGGCGGCCGCTGAAGGTGATGATGCCGTCGTGGAGTCAACCGACGATCTGGCGAAGGAAGAGAACCGCGAAGCCGCCGAAGCTGACGAGAAGAGTGATGAAGCTCCAGCCGGTCCTGATAATGACACGCTCGATGGTGATGATGAGCAGCTTTTACAGGGTGACGAAGCTCAAGAGGGTGTTGACCGCGCTGACGACGAAGACACCAAGTCTCAGAATAAAAAGTAAGCTTACTCCGCTCAGAAAAACCGCCCTGCTTGCAGGGCGGTTTTTCTTATGCTTGTGAATTCCCCTCGTTTCTTACATAATGCTCCCGTTTCGCACCTCTAGAGAAAGTCTGTGTTATGAGCTTCCGGCTTGAAATGCCTATGCCCGATGATTGGCACGTCCATCTGCGTGATGGATTCATCCGTGACCGTGTGAGCGCCTTCTCAGGCATCCAGTTTCACAACAATCTTGTTATGCCCAATCTGGTGCCGCCTGTCCTGACAAAGGATGACATAGTTGCTTATCATGAGCACTTGATTGGTGGTTCGCGCTTTCTGGACTCATTGCCTACGCGTATGACCTTGTATCTGAATCGTCAGACTACTCCAGAGATCATTGCAGATGCTAAGCTCTACGCGTTGGCGGCTAAGTACTATCCCCATGGGGGGACTACCAACTCTGGTAGCGGCCTGAGTTCGCCTCGAGATCTCGCGGATGGTGTATTGCGTATGATGGAGGAGCTGAATATGGTCCTCTGTCTGCACGCTGAAGTGACCCGTGATCAGCAGGCAGATGAGTTGTTGCGTGAGCGCGATTTCATCCCGCATCTTGATTGGCTGGTGCATGCTTATCCAAGCTTGCGTATCGTGGTCGAGCATGTCTCTGATCGACGTATGCTGGATTATGTCTTCGAGCTGCCGGCTACGGTGGCGGCGACCATCACAGCACATCATCCCTTTATCACTCTTGATGACGCGAAGTATGATCCGCATTGTCATTGCATGCCGATAGCGAAGACACCGAAGGATCGAGACTACCTGGCACAGCGCATTCTCGAAGCTGACGAATTGCCAAAAATCTTCTTCGGTTCCGATTCCGCGCCACACCCTATTGAGAACAAGCAGGGTGGAGCGGCAGGAGTTTGGTCGAGTCCGGTGGCGATCCCGGTGCTTTGGGATTATTTCGATACCAGTGGGCGAGCCACGAAGTGGGATGCTTTTCTGGCATTCATGTGTGAGAATGGCTCTCGTTTCTATGATGTTGGCCCATCGCTCGAGCGACGACCGAAGATTGTATTACGGCGAGAGGCTTGGCGGGTACCGGAAGAGTTTTCCGGCATGCGTCCCTGGCGAGCGGGTGAGCTTCTGCAATGGCAGGTCGAAGGTATGGAGTGGTTCACCGAACGTGGTGGCCCTGTCGACTAGCTCTACCTATCCCGGTCTGGAATTTCCAGGCCGGGTTCTTTTTATGCTCGCTCAATACGAGAAAACACAACACAACGTATAGACATTCGTATTTTGTTCGTAGTAGCATGGAGATATGGCGAGGACGTGGGCAACGCATGAGGTGGAAGAAGCGACGCGGCTGGAAGGCTTTGTGCAAATAGCTGGTGTGGATGAGGTGGGGCGAGGGCCGCTGGCTGGTCCACTGACACTTGGCCTCGTCATATTGCCGGAGGGTTTTGCTGAACCGGTGGTGGACTCCAAGCTTCTCACGCCAGGTCAGCGCGAATTGAAGGCTGGGATCATATATGATACGGCGAGCGTGGCGGTAGTGGTGCATGTCGAGCCAGAATATATCGATAAGCATGGTTTATCGGCTAGTCTGCGAGAAGCCGGACGCCGACTGTGGGCTCATATCGAAGTGGAGCAGCGGCCAGACATCGTCTATCTGGATGGAAAATATAATTTTCTTGGCACTGACGTTCCTGTGCGCACCCTGATACGGGGCGACCAGCTGTGTGCTTCGATCGCGGCAGCTTCGATCATTGCCAAAGTAGCACGAGATGAGCTGATGCGTCATGCGGCTGATTTGTACCCTGAGTACGGCTTTGAGACACATGTCGGCTATGGGACGCCACGACATTTAGCTGCGATTCGCAAGTATGGCCTCACGCCACTCCATCGGCGGTCATTTATCAAGGGGGAGTATGGATACTACGGCAGTCGGACGTGTGGCTGAGGATACGGCAGCCCAGTGGTTGCAGAATCACGGATTAGATATTGTCGAGCGCAATGCACGGACACGCTATTTCGAGCTGGATATTGTGGCTCTGGATGGTGAGACACTGGTGTTTGTTGAGGTAAAATATCGTCGCAGCCGATCCTGCGGCGGAGGTGTGGCTGCAATTTCGACTGATAAGCAGCGGCGTTTGCTGGCTGGAGCACAGGCTTGGCAGGCAGAGCGGGGAGAGTCTGATCGGCCAATGCGGCTTGATATTATCGAGGTGTTGGGTGAGTCGCGACACTACGCGATCTCCCATTACCCTGATTGTCTGGTGCTAGACGTACGCTATTAGCACTCGAGGCTTGACAGTGCTAACGTCTGGACCGTATACTGATGACATACATCGAATGCTGTTGTCAGTCGGTCGCTAGTGCAAACACAATAGCGAGCGACTTTTTTCGACTAAAAGGGAGCGACAGCGGACGTCCGACACAGTAGAATAGAAAGCAAGGAAATCAGTATGCAACAGAATCAATTCATCTCAGCAATAGAACAGATTTGTGAAGAGAAAGGCATCTCCAAAGATGTTGTCATGGAGACAATTGAGATGGCATTGATTGCCGCTTATAAAAAGGACTTTGGCGACAAAGATCAGGAAGTGCGCGTTGAAGTTGATCCAAAGACTGGCGACCCGCGCATCTTTATTACTAAAGAGGTAGTCAAAGAAGTGGACAATCCTCACCTCGAAATCTCCGTGGCTGATGCTCAAGTCATTCGTAGTTCGGCGAAAGTCGGCGAAACAGTCGAGATTGAGGATGTGAATAAGGACTTTGGTCGTGTCGCAGCACAAACTGCCAAGCAAGTGATTATCCAGCGGATTCGTGAGGCCGAGCGTGAGGTCGTCTACAACGAGTATCAAGACAAAGAAGACACCATCATGAATGGTTCGGTGCAGCGGGTGGAGCATGGTAATGTCTTCATCGATCTGGGCCGCACGACTGGCATTATGTTTCCCTCGGAGCAAATCCACGGTGAGCGCTACTACCCAGGCCAGCGCGTAAAGGTCTACGTGGTGCGGGTTGAGAACACCCTCAAAGGTCCGCAGATCGTTGTCAGCCGCAGCCATCCGAATTTGATCCGTCGGCTGTTTGAGATGGAAGTTCCTGAAATAGCCACTGGGAATGTTGAGATCGTGAACATCGCTCGTGAGGCCGGTGCCCGTACTAAGATTGCAGTCAAAAGTAACGTCGAAGGTGTTGACCCAGTTGGTACCTTCGTCGGTGGTCGCGGTACACGCGTTCAGGCGGTGATGGCGAATATTGGTGACGAGAAGATTGATATCATCCCGTACGATGAAGATATAAAGCGATATATTGCGAATGCATTGTCGCCGGCCAAGAATATCGGCGAAGTTACGATTGATGAAGCTGAGCATCGAGCTGTCGTCAAGGTGCCCGAAGATCAGCTTTCATTAGCGATTGGCCGCTCAGGGCAAAACGTTCGCCTAGCAGCCAAGCTGACTGACTGGAATATTGATATCGATGGTGGTGATGATGCCGGCATAGAATCAGTCGCTGAAGCCGCCGCCGAAGAAGTTCCGAAGAAGAGAGTAGATTTAGAAGAAGAGATTATTGCCGCTGCCCAGCAGCAATCAGCCAAAGATTCTGAAAATCCCGAAACGCCTGCCGAATCATCGGCCGAGCCGACTCCAACTGAAACTCCTGATAAGTAGGCTGACCCGTCAGGGCAATTCCATCACAGGAAAGGAGGCCTTACATGGAAGACCAGAACTTGCCACAACAATTTGACCGCTTCACCGAGAATGCTAAGCGAAGCCTTGAGCATGCTAGTATGATCGCAGCCGGCCTTGGTTCGGTGTATGTTGGCACTGAGCATTTGCTCTTAGGTGTCTTAAAGACACAGGGTTCGATTGGCTCAAAGATACTGGCTCAAGCTGGTGTGACGCTTGATAAGCTCGAGCTAACCCTCGCTCCAAATGGTGTAGTCTCAACGCATACTCTCCAGTCATTGTCGCAGACTGCAAAGAAAACTATTGCTTTATCATTGCGGATCGCCCAGGAATTTGGCCAGCCATATGCCGGCACCGAGCACCTGTTGTATGCGATTCTGACACAGAAGAATGCGCGGGCTAATGTACTTTTGCGTGAGATATCAGTCAATCCAAATAATGTACGCAATGAGCTTGAGCAGTATCTGAATGCCCAAACTCCAGTCTATGGTGACGATCAGCGCCGGAATCGTCGACGGGGTCAGGAGAGTGATACTCCAGCACTCGATCACTTTGGTATTGATCTGACAGAAAAAGCTCGTGCTGGTGAACTTGATCCCATGGTGGGTCGCAAGCCGCAGCTTGATCGCATGATCTCGATATTAAATCGCCGGCAGAAGAATAATCCGGTACTGATCGGTGAACCAGGTGTTGGCAAGACAGCGATTGTGGAAGGTCTGGCTGAGAGGATTGTGCATGATGAAGTGCCAGATGTGTTGCAGGGACGAAGGATTATTATGCTCGATATGGCAACCGTTATTGCTGGTACCAAGTACCGTGGTGAGTTTGAGGAACGCTTGAAGAAGCTGATCGAAGAGGTGACTGAGAATAAAGATATTATTCTGTTTATCGATGAGCTACATACTGTAGTCGGAGCTGGTTCAGCTGAGGGTGCAATCGATGCGGCAAATATCCTTAAGCCGGCTTTATCACGTGGCATGGTGCAGGTGATTGGTGCTACGACACTGGACGAATATCGCAAGCATATAGAAAAAGATGCTGCACTTGAGCGCCGCTTCCAGCCAGTCATAGTACCGGAGGCGACCGTCGATGAGACTATTGAAGTTCTCAAGGGCTTAAAAGAAAAATATGAAGAGCATCACCAGGTAATTATCACCGAAGAGGCGATCGAGCAGGCAGCAAAGCTCGCTAAGCGCTATATTTCCGACCGATTCTTACCCGACAAAGCGATCGACCTGATCGATGAGGCAGCCTCACTTGCGCGCATTGAGCGCGGTGGTGTGTCGAAGCGACTGAAGGGCCTTCAAGCCCGTTTGGCGGAAGTCAATGATCAGATCGAAGATGCGGTATATAACCAGGATTTTGAATATGCAGCCCGTTTGAAGGCTGAAGCTAGTGTGCTTGACGAAAAGATTGAGGCACAAGAGAAACGTGACGCGGCGCGTAAGATCATAAATGTCGGTGAAGAGGAGATCGCTCGGGTTATCTCTAATACCACTGGCATCCCGCTCACACGCTTAGTCAAGATCGAGACAGAGCAGCTGAAGCAGCTGGATACCAAGCTGAAACGCCATGTGATTGGCCAAGATGAAGCTGTCGAGGCGATCGCCAAAGCGATTCGCCGGAGTCGAACGGGCATCGCTCATGCTGATCGGCCGATTGGTTCCTTTATCTTTCTTGGTCCAACCGGTGTCGGTAAGACCGAGCTGGCGCGGGT
>CAZDEK010000031.1:0-9357 GCA_964504625.1 uncultured Candidatus Saccharibacteria bacterium | reverse complement strand
GGGTACTCGCGCAGGAGGTTTTTCATGACAAAGACGCCATGATCAAGGTTGATATGTCAGAGTTTATGGAACGTCATAACGTGTCGCGTCTGGTGGGTGCTCTAGCTGGATATGTTGGCTATGAAGATGCCGGACAACTCACTGAGCAAGTCCGACGCCGACCGTACAGCATGATTCTTTTTGATGAGATTGAAAAGGCTCATCCAGATGTCTTCAATATGCTGCTGCAGATTCTCGAGGATGGTCAGCTGACGGATGCTAAAGGCCGCACGGTCGATTTTCGCAATACTATTATCATCATGACCAGCAACGTTGGGGCTAAGTCACTCTATCAAGAGGCAAAGATTGGCTTCACCACAGATAGTGCTGATGAACAGAAGGAGTTGGAGCGTCTGCACGTCACGATGAAGGGCACCATCCAGCAAGAACTCAAGCGTACCTTCCGTCCGGAGTTTTTGAATCGTGTCGATCACATCGTTATCTTTAAAGCGCTCTCTAAGCTTGATGTTCGCGAGATAGTTGATTTGCAACTAAAGGACCTCGCCAAACGACTGCGTGAAAAAGATGTTACATTGAAGTTTGCACCGAGCTTGAAGCAGCTACTGATTACTACCGGGTACGATGTCAATAATGGTGCGCGCCCAATGCGCCGAGCCGTGCAAACTCTGGTCGAGGATCCGTTAGCGGAAGCGCTTCTGAACGAAGATATCGTTGAGGGTGATGTGGTAACGGTGAAGGCGAGTAAAGGTGAAGTGAAACTGGCAGTCGGTAATCGAATGGCAAAGATTTCTTAGGCTGTAGTTGACGCACTTAGGAGCTTAGGAGGGGAGTGAGTTTTGGGTGGTGGACGAGTGACGAGAGAGATTGTAGGAAAGTGCCAGCTCGCATTATGAGAGCGAACGAAAGCCGTACACAGGTCGAAATGACAGGTGTAAAATAGGACTATGGCAAAGCCGACGACACAATTCGTCTGTCAAACATGCGGGGCGGTTCATTCTAAATGGGCGGGGCGCTGTACGCAATGCGGTAGCTGGGAAAGCCTGATAGAGCAACGTTTGCCAGGCAAAGTAAGTGCGAGCGGGCGTATCGCTCAGCCGGCTGTGCAGCCAGTGAGCTTGAGACAAGTTGCTGAGCAGCCGATCGAACGCTTTACAACAGGGATTAGCGAATGCGATCGTGTGCTTGGAGGGGGTATTGTGCCCGGTTCCCTTATCTTGCTATCCGGCGATCCGGGGGTCGGCAAGTCGACACTCGTTTTGCAGGTGGCTCAAGCTGTAGCCAGTGCCGGGAATGTATTGTATGTCTCTGGAGAAGAATCGGCTCGACAGATTAAGCTCCGAGCAGATCGAATGGGCATTACGGCTGAAAATCTCGAGCTGATGCCGACCACGTCCGTCGCCGACGCGACCACTCAAATAGAAACTGGTCAGTATCGGTTTGCAATCATCGACTCTATTCAGACACTCTCTGCACCGGAGTTGCCATCGGCCCCTGGCAGCCCGAGCCAGATCACCACTATCGTGAATCAACTGATGGCGGCAGCCAAGTCCACGCACACGGCACTGATCATTATCGGCCACGTGACCAAAGAGGGACAATTAGCTGGTCCTAAGCTTTTAGAGCATCTGGTGGATGTTGTATTGGCAATGGAGGGCGATCAGTATGGTAGCTTACGAGTGGTGAAAGCAAGTAAGAATCGGTTTGGCGCTACTGCTGATGTAGCCCTATTAGAGATGGGCGAACATGGTTTTAAGCAGGTTGATAATCCGTCCAAGATACTCTTAGCAGAGCGTCGTGAGCTGCCTGGCAGCGCTGTCTTTGTAGCGCTAGAGGGTACCCGTCCGCTTATGGTCGAGGTCCAAGCCCTTGTCTCGCCATCGATTCTGAGCTATCCGAAGCGCGCTGCCGTCGGTGTTGATCAAAACCGGTTAAGTCTTTTGGCTGCCGTGCTGACAAAACGGGCGGGGTTACCTTTATCAGATCAGGATATCTATGTTAGCATTGTAGGTGGCTTAAAGATTACTGAGCCAGCAATTGATCTTGCACTTATTCTCGCTATTGCCTCGGCCTATTATGGTACGACCATCCCCAGTTCGCTGGTGAGTTTTGGAGAAGTTGGCTTGGCAGGCGAAATCCGTTCCGTTCAGCTCATGGACGCACGGGCAAGAGAAGCCCGTAAACTCGGCTTCCACCATATTCTGGCACCTGCCGCCCTCAAGCAAGCGGGGGTCGTCGGTATTACTGATATTGCTGCAGCTCTCACTAAGATCAAAAGCTCATCACCCCGAAATCGCCAGAAAGGAAGCTGATCTCATGACGTATTCATTCATTATTCCCACCGTCGCAATCGCGGTACTGATCGTGTGTTATATCGCTCTACGATTAATGCGGTTAAATTTTCAGAAGCTGTTGCTCACAACAATCGGCTTTGTTGTCGGTGCCTTGGCGGGTGTCTTGATCTCAATTCCGATTAGTAAGTTGCCAACGCCATACGATTCGATATTGCCGATTACGATCACGCTTATGGCTGCAATCGCAATGGCTGAAGTGTTTTATCAGCAGCACCGATTTGTAAGTAATCTATTCCCTAAGCTCTCAGAAGTTGGGGCTGCTCGATCTAGCGCCACGCCCGTCAGCAAAAAGAATAAGATTTTAGTCGACACTTCGGCTATCATCGACGGACGCATTGCCGATATTGCTGCCACTGGCTTTGTGCCAGGTAAGCTCCTGGTGCCGCGCTTTGTCTTAGCTGAGCTGCAAAACATTGCAGATTCTGATGACTCGATGCGGCGCAGCCGCGGTCGTCGTGGACTCGAGATGCTCAATGCTCTCCGTCAGAACGATGCCGTAGAAATAGATATCGTGGAAGATAACCCAGACAAGGTGAAAGAAGTTGATCATAAGCTGGTCTATCTGGCCAAAAAATTTAAGACCGATATTCTGACGACTGACTATAACCTCAATCGAGTAGCAACCATCGAGTCAGTGAGAGTGCTGAATATTAATGAACTATCGCAAGCTCTTCGAGCAGTCGTATTGCCAGGCGAGGAAATGGTCGTCAAAGTTGTGCAGCCAGGCAAAGAAAAAAATCAGGGCGTTGGCTATTTAGAGGACGGGACTATGATTGTAGTCGAGGGAGGCGATAAGCTGATCGGGAAGGAAGTCACAACTGAGGTGACACGTATTTTCCAGACGGTGGCCGGCAAGATGATCTTTGCAGCTCCTAAGACGCAACCAAAAACAGCCCGCAAAGCGCACCTGAAGCCAGCTCGCTCAAAGTAGCTTGCTGCTCATGATTGCATGAGACCTTGATGATACTACGGTAGGTCAGTCCAGTGACTGATTGCTGATGGATGCCTAGTCTTGCCCGCCACTGGTGGAGACTACCGTCACGGCATTTGAAAGGCTTGCATAGAGGACTGAGTCAACAACCTTGACTTGAATTTTAATCGGGCCGGCAATGTTGGGTTGAATCGCGAGCGGGTAGACACCACTACCGCCAATTTGTTGACTGGTATACTCCTGATCGTTAATCAGGTAGACAAGCTTATTGGCTGGATTAGTGCCGCTGGTGACAGCAGCTGTTACCAAAAAGTTGCTACCAGATGAAGGCGTCACATTGATTATCGCAGCTGGTTTCGAGTCAGAGCAGCTATGCATAGTACTCTTTTCAGAGGGTAGCGCGCCGCCAGCTCCAGCAGCTAAACCTTGGCTGGCCGCCCAAGCCGCCACTGGAGGTTGCCAGCGCGGATAGGATATATCGGTTGCTGGGATCTCAGCTGAAACTGTGTTAGCTGTTACGTCTTGCAGGGCATCCGATGGGGTACATTCGGTTGCAAGCTTACCGTCGAGTTTGTTGATTTTGCCCGAAGCGGTTGTGGCGTTGCCGACTGGCTTATACCATGCAGCGAAGAAATCGGTGCGTTGCTTGCGGGTGGCTGAGTTTGGTGATTTTCCAGTGTCCGCATCAAGGGTGACCTGCTTGAGCCCTGACGGTTTGTCAAATTGCTCATTTGGTTCGCTGGCGGTAGCTTTCGACATGTATTCTTGCCAAATTGGCGCTGACACGATTGAGGCTGCTTGGGTCATAGGCTTGTTGTCGTTATTGCCAGCCCAGACGCCCGTAACCGTTCGCTTTGTGTAGCCCATGGTCCAGGCGTCCTTGTAGTCTTCAGTGGTACCAGTTTTAGCCGCGACTGTCTTACCCCGCAGTGTGAGTGGGTTATTACATGAGAAGACACCAAGCGAGCAGCGCGCTTGATTGTCTGACAGAATAGAGTTGATTTCCCATGAGACTTGCGGGTCAAGTACTTGTTTGGCTTTATTCTCATCAGCCGTATTTTTTTCAATTACCTTACCAGTTGAGTCGGTGATTGATAACACAGTTACTTGTTTCCGGATTTCACCGCCAGACGGGAAGGCAGTAAAGGCATTCACCATTTCGGTCAGCTTGACTTCGCCAGCTCCCAGCGCCATTGAAAGGCCAAGTCGACTTTGATCATCTTTCGTGAATGTGGTGATGCCCAGGTCATTAGCGGTTTGGATGGTATTACCGATGCCAGCTATATAGAGCGCTTTGACGGCCGGAATATTGAGTGAGCTAGAGAGCGCGGTGCGAATTGATTGAGCACCGTAAAAGCGACCGGTGTAGTTCTTCGGTTTATAACCACCACCGAAGTCAGTCTGGACATCATACACGGTGGAACCTGGTCCCCAGTTGCCTTTGAAGAGTGTGGCGTAGACGATTGGTTTGAAGCTAGAGCCTGGCTGGCGATTGGCAGCAGCGACATTAAAGTTACCTACGTTCGGGTCGTTATAGTCATAGCTGCCTACCATGGCGAGCATCTCGCCGCTCTGAACATCTTCTGAGACGAGGGCGGCATTGCTACCACCATACTTGCGCACGCCGGCTATGTTGTTCTTAACAGCATCTTCAGCAATTTTTTGCTTGGACAAGTCGAGACTGGTAATCACCTTGAGTCCACCTTCGTTGACCCGTTTGACACCGTACTTATCTTCTAGCTGCGCGCGAACGTATTGCACGAAGTGTGGCGCGATGACGTTCGCCGCAAAGTTATTCATTTTCATGCTGGCTACGGCATTCTCGGCTTTTGCAGCATCAGCTTGCTCTTGCGAAATATAGCCCTGCTCTACCATATTATCGAGAGCGACTGACTGACGGGCCGCGAGAGCTTCTTTATTCCGGCTGTAGTAGCTTGGTGCCTGTGGCATCGAGGCAAGCGTGGTGCACTCGCCGAGCGTTAGATCCTTGGCATCTTTTGAATAATACGTTTTTGCAGCGGCTTGAATGCCATAAGCCGTCGAACCATATGGGATCTCATTCAAGTAAAGTTTGAGGATGTCATCCTTCTTATAGAGAAGTTCTATCTGAATGGCGAGGATGATTTCCTTAAATTTACGTGTCCACGTCCGTTCACTCGTCAGGAAGGCATTCTTCACATACTGCTGCGTAATGGTTGAGCCACCACCTTTGGAAGGGTCTTTAAAGACCACGCCAGTCAACGCCCGGCCAATGCCGGCGACCGAGAAGGCACCCTGCTTGTAAAAGTTCTTGTCTTCGAGGGCGATCGTTGCATTACGACAGTTAACGGGGATCTGGTCTAGATTCACAACTGAGCGGTTTTTATCGCCGTATATCTCGACGAGGACTGTTTGACCAGTGCGGTCATAGAGCTTGGTCGTTTGGGCGGAGATTTTTGAGTTGATCTTATTTGGGCTAGGCAGATCTTTGGCAATCCACAAAAAAAGGCCGAGGAAGAGGAGGAAGGTGCCTGCAGCAACGGCAGCTATAATGCGTCGTCCTTTTGGTGAGATCATCGCAGCCCAGAGGTGTTTGGGATGTAAACGAGACCAACCCGTCGCGCTCGAACGGGCGGCGGTTTGAAGCTTAGCCGCCTCGGGGTGTCGGCTCTCTGAGCGATGCACTACCCGTCGGGGGCGGTTTTTGGCAAATTTACGTGCCATACAAGTGTTCCTATTATACCAAAATTCCTACTCTAACTACGATACCTATGTCGTGCATGCAGATTTCGGTTTTGCGAGTGACTCTCGCTATCTGATACACTGGGATCATGACAAAATCCGATCAGATGATGACCGACTTACTGACACGAGGTGTCGAGGATGTTATTGTCCGCGATGAGCTTGAAAAACTCCTGAAAAGTGGCAAGAAACTGCGGGTGAAGTTTGGCATTGATCCAACGGGTGATCGGATTCATATTGGGCACGCGGTTGTGTATTGGAAGCTACGGGCTTTTCAGGAGCTAGGTCATCAAGTAATTATCTTAATTGGTGATTATACTGCTATGATCGGCGATGCTTCTGATAAGGATTCTGAGCGCCAGCAGTTGTCGCGCGATGCGGTTACTACCAATATGAAGCACTATCTCAAGCAGATTGGTCAGATCGTTGATCTGGAGAAAGCTGAGATTCGCTACAACTCTGAATGGTTGAAGAAATTGGATTTTCTTGATGTGCTGGAGCTGGCGAGCGAGTTTAAAGTTGCCCAGATGATTGAACGTGATAACTTCCGACAGCGCTTTGAAAGTGGGAAACCGATCGGGCTGCAGGAGTTTCTCTATCCAATTATGCAGGGTTATGATTCAGTGGCGTTACGGGCAGATGTTGAGCTGGGCGGTAATGATCAACTCTTTAATATGATGGCTGGCCGAACCTTGCAGAAGCGTGCTGGGCAGCGACCGCAATCGGTTCTCGTCACTGAGCTACTGGTCGGTACCGATGGGCGGAAGATGAGTAAAAGTCAGCCGAACTGTGTCTTCATTACCGATACGCCCGTGGATATGTATGGCAAGCTGATGGCAATTCATGACGAGCTGATTCCCCATTACTATCGGTTAGCGACTGATGTGCCCGCTGATGTGATCGCCGCTGTCGAAAAGGATATGGCGGCTGGGGCGAATCCACGAGACACAAAGGCGAGCTTAGCGCGGGAAATTGTGGCCCGCTATCATGGCGAGAGGACGGCACTCGCAGCTGAAGCGGCCTGGAATAAGCAGTTTCGCGAGGGTGAGACACCGCAAGAAATGGACGAGTATAAAGCGGATGATAAGGAATTAGCTGACCCGGTGGGTTTGCTCGCTAACGCCTTTGGGGTAACCAAGTCCGAGATCCGGCGCCTCATTGAACAGGGTGGTGTGCGTCTCGAAGGCGAAGTGGTAACAACCATCGAAGACCTGAAGCTAGCATCAGGCATGGTAGCGCAGCTTGGCAAGCGTCGCTACGTACGCCTCAAAGTATGACCCTGCGACTTGATACTCAACTTGCCCGACTGAATGGTGTGGGCGATGTGTTGCGTCGTGAGCTAGCAAAGCTTGGCCTTGAAACTATCAATGACGTACTGAACTATTTTCCGCGTCGCTATGAGGACTATTCGGCGGTACAGCCGATAGCCAGTCTGCGACCGGGACGAGTCGCCCTCCGCGCCACGGTCGAACATATTGGCATGCGACGTAGTCACAAGCGGAAAAGCATGACGATCATAGAGGTGATTGTGGCAGATGCAACCGGTTCGCTGAAGCTCACCTGGTTTAATGCACCTTTCATTTTGCAGCAGCTCAAGCAGGGCGAAGAATACTTCTTTATCGGTGAGCTCAAATACGCGCAGGGTAGTTTTGGCATTGTGCAGCCAGCTTTTGAGCGGCCGGATTCACAGGATAAGGCTGGGCGGATTGTTCCTGTGTATCCTGAATCGGCCAAGATAACCTCGAAGTTACTCAGATCCTTGGTCGCGCAGGCCATCGATGTTGTTGATACACTCGTTGATGAGTTACCAGAACCAGTTATCAAACGTCAGGGCTTATTGAGTCGAGCGGCGGCCGTGCGCGAGCTGCATCAGCCAACGAGCAGTCAGCGATTGGCGCAGGCGCAGGCACGCATGAGTTTCGCGGAGCTGTTTCTCCACATGCTGACGAGTGATGTATTGCGAGCGCAGTTGCGGACAGAACCAGGTTTGCCAATACCATTTGATGAGAAATTGGCAAAGGAATTTGTGGCGAGCTTACCATACGTGCTGACGAATTCACAGCGTCAGACGGCCTGGGAAATTTTGCGTGATCTCGAACACCCGCATCCAATGAGTCGACTCTTGGAGGGTGATGTGGGGTCGGGGAAGACGGTCGTTGCTGCCTTTGCGGCCTTGATGGCTATCCGAGCCGGTAAACAGGTGGCGGTGATGGTGCCGACTGAAGTATTGGCGGGGCAGCACTTGGCATCATTTCGTGAGCTGTTATCTCCTTGGCAGGTAAGGGTTGAGCTTCTGACGAGCTCGCTTTCCGCTGCTCGCAAACGAGATGTCCGCGCTGGATTGGCTGACGGTAGCGTTCCTCTCGTTATTGGTACCCAAGCATTACTCACGAAAGGAACAGAATTTAACGAATTGGCGCTGGTCGTGGTTGATGAGCAGCATCGCTTTGGCGTGAATCAGCGCTTGGCCCTCAAGGACAAGGCGGGTCGATTGCCGCATGTACTGACCATGACCGCCACGCCGATTCCACGGACGCTAGCACTCGTGGTTTATGGCGATCTGGACATCTCTATCTTGCGAGACTTGCCGCCTGGTCGGAAGCCGCCCGTCACGGAAGTGGTCCAAGAAAGCGATCGCGAACGTGTGTACGCTGATATCGACCGATTGATCACGCAGGGGCAGCAGGCCTACATCGTTTGTCCAGCTATCGACGAGAGCGATGTTACTGGCATTAAGGCTGTCACCACCGAGTTTGAGAAACTCCAACGTACAGTGTTTCAGCACCGCCATATTGCGCTCTTGCACGGCAAGCTCTCAGCCGATGAAAAGTCAGGGATTATGCAGCGATTTATTACTGGCCAGATCGATATCCTCGTTTCCACTACGGTAATCGAAGTTGGTGTTCATGCTGATAATGCCACGGTTATGCTGATCGAGTCAGCTGAGCGCTTTGGTCTCGCTTCGCTCCATCAGCTGCGCGGTCGGGTCGGGCGGAGTAGCTTGCAGGCCTATTGTTATCTCTTCGTCTCGCCTGGTGCTCATGAAGCGCCTGACCGGCTGCGTGCTATGGAGCGCACCAGCGATGGGTTTCGCTTGGCTCAGCTTGATCTCGAGACTCGAGGGGCTGGTCAAAGATTTGGTACTCGCCAGTCTGGCATCGTGGATTTACGCTTTGCCACTCTGACTGACGTTGCTGCTCTCGAGAAAGCCCGAGCCGCCGTCGATACTTTCCAGAAAAGCGAAAGCATTGTAGAATATCCCCAGACGCTCGAAGTGATAAACCGACTCAAGGCTGTCACTTCGCTCGACTAGAAACCCATGAATTCAGGATTTGCTTCATTCGCCACCAAAGG
>CAZDEK010000030.1:0-9603 GCA_964504625.1 uncultured Candidatus Saccharibacteria bacterium | reverse complement strand
CTCATCGGCTGGTTAGCAAGTGGAAAGGTGGCTAATTGCCCCAGAGAGCTAATCGAGGCTAGCACAGGCTGTCCATTTTGTTTGGCAAGCAGATAGCCCGTATTACCAGCGACTACTGCCCGTAGGCCATCTGGAACATTGCCGGGTAATGTAAGATCAAGCCCAGTTTGCGCCAGATCAGTCCGCCCAAAACTACCTAAATCAAAGCGCACGAGCTTTCCTGTTTGAGTGGCTAGGAGCGCGTTCGTTGCCGGATCAATCACCCAACGAGTAACTGGATCACCCGGTGCAAAGGTTTGTTCACTCAACAACCGACCAGTCGCCGTTTCCAGTACTTGTAAACGCTGACCATTGGCCGATAAAGCTAACATCTGGCCACGACCAGGGTTTGCCAAAAGGCGACTACCTGGCCCTGGACCGGCCGAAAACCCTATAAAGCGAAAGTTACCGACATCAAAGCGAGCAAGTACCTGATCACTTGCCAGTGTACCGCTGCTACATGGGCTGACGGCAGCGAAAGCTAACCGTCGTCCTCCGTCATACGCAAAATCCGTGAGATAGGCTTTATTCTGAGCCGCTGAACAGCCTGCTAGCTGCGGCATGTTTGCCACCAGCGTGCCCAACAGCTTGCCACTAGCGGGATCTACGGCCGCTAACCCATTATAAAAACCGCCATTTGCATCGGTGATCGCAACCAGGGCATTTGGATAGGAGCCGGCTTGAGCCGCCAGCATCGCCATAATACCAACCGGTAGCAAAATACCGCCCACAATGAGCGCTGTCAGTCGTGACCAATGGGGCAATCGGCGTATGCGCGCCAAAGGTGGTGAAGCCGGACGCGCTTTAGCCATTTGTGAATCGCCCAATCAGAGCGAGTATCATCCGGAGAGCCGTCCAAGTCACCCAGCATGCCAGCACATAACCCGTCACGCCAACTACCCAACGTACCACCACCCGACTCTTTACGAGCCCTCGCCACAGTTGGCTTGCAGTCCACCACGCAAAAGGTACAAATATGAGCGCTATGAGTGCACTCACGAGTGTCTGCTCGAGAGTAGGCTGCGGCTGACAGTTTTTGCCATCAATCAAAGCATTGCATGGGATGGAAGGAAACAACTGAGTCACGAGCCATAACGCCACAGCCTGCCCAAGCGCCAGCGCTACGAGTCTGACAATGGCAAAGAGCGCCGAAGGTTTCTTTCGGTCATGTTCGGGCGCTTCCATGCTGTTCATGATAGCGCTTCTGCTTGTATCAGATCAACTCTTTGATAAGAGTCGCTTGAGATAATGTCCGGTATGGCTAGCTGGGATCTTCGCAATGTCTTCTGGTGTACCTTCTCCCACGATCGTACCACCACCCGAACCCCCTTCCGGTCCCAGGTCGATTACCCAATCAGCCGATTTAATCACATCAAGATTATGCTCAATAATCAACACACTATTACCCATCTCTACCAGTTGATGCAGCACCTCCAAGAGACGCCGCACGTCTTCAAAGTGCAAACCAGTCGTGGGCTCGTCAAGGATGTACATCGTCTTACCAGTCGCCCGTCGGGCTAGCTCAGTAGCCAATTTAATCCGCTGTGCCTCACCACCCGAGAGTGTGGTAGCAGGCTGGCCAAGTCGGATGTAGCCAAGGCCAACATCTTCGAGTGTCTTCAGCTTACGCAACACGGTCGGGATATTGCTGAAGAAATTCACTGCTTCCTCGACCGTCATAGCCAGCACGTCAGCTATCGTCTTGTCTTTATACGTTATCTCGAGCGCTTCCCGGTTGTAGCGCTTGCCGTGACAGGTTTCACAGGTCACATAGACATCCGGCAGGAAATGCATCTCGATTTTAATGATGCCATCACCCTTACAGGTTTCGCAGCGACCACCCTTTACATTAAAGCTAAAGCGCCCAGCCGAATAACCACGAATCTTGGCTTCTGGCGTCTGTGCGAAGAGCTCACGAATATCAGTGAAAGCCCCGGTATAGGTAGCTGTATTCGAGCGCGGTGTGCGACCGATCGGGCTCTGATCGATATCGATAACTTTATCGAGATTATCAACACCTTCGATCCGGCTATGTTTCCCGGCCGGTTCTTGGGCTCGATGGTATTCTTGGCTGAGTTGGCGGGCAAGTATATCATTGATGAGACTCGATTTACCCGATCCTGATACACCTGACACCACCGTCATGTTCCCCAGCGGAATCTCCACATCAATACCTTTGAGGTTATTCTCAGCCGCACCGATGATTTTGAGAGACTTACCATTGCCCTTGCGGCGCTGTTTTGGCACCGGGATCGCTTTAGCGCCTGACAAATACTGGCCCGTAATCGAGCTAGAGTTGGTGGCGACCTCATCGGGCGTACCGACTGCTACCACCTTACCGCCATGCTCGCCCGCTGCCGGACCAATATCAATGACACAATCCGACGCACGAATCGTGTCCTCATCGTGTTCGACGACGATGACAGTATTGCCGAGATCTCGCAATCTCTTCAGGGTATCGATGAGTCGATCATTATCACGCTGATGCAAGCCAATCGATGGCTCATCGAGAATGTAGAGGACACCCATCAACGAGCTGCCAATTTGGGTTGCCAAGCGGATCCTCTGCGCTTCCCCACCAGCCAGCGTGTTAGCGGAGCGATTCAGCGTGAGATAGCTCAAACCCACATCATTGAGAAATGTTAGTCGTTCGCGAATCTCCTTCAGTATCTGTCGGGCTATCTGGCTTTCAGTCTCATTCAGCTTGAGCTCCAAGAAATAGCGCAGGGCAGACTCGACTGACATCTCAGTCACATCCGCGATTGATTTGCCATCAACGGTAATTGCCAGCACCTCTGGCTTGAGACGCCTTCCCTGACAAATCGGACAGGTCATGTGTGTCATATACCGCTCGATCTCGCCTTTCACGAAGTCGCTATCACTCTCACGGTAGCGTCGCTCAAGATTCGGGATCACCCCCTCAAACTTCGTACGGTACATACGTCCACCCGGTCCAGGCACCTGAATAATTTCATTGCCTGAGCCATATAAAACAGTCAGGAGTTGCTCGTGCGTAAGCTGCGAGACAGGCTCATCGAGAGAAAAGCCATGCGCATCCGCGACAGCCTGCAAAAGCTTCGTATACCACGTCATGCGGCTCGTCGTCCGGCTCCATGGTCGAATCGCCCCTTCGTTAATACTCAGGCGAGAATTCGGGATCACGAGTTCAGAATCCACCACCCGAAGAGAGCCGAGGCCAGTACAATTTGGACAGGCTCCTTGTGGCGCGTTGAAAGAAAACAGTCGCGGCTCTATCTCCGAGAGTGAGAAGCCAGAGTCGGTCGTCGTGTAGTGCTCGGAGTAAACGTGTTCTTTCTCGGTTTCATGCTCTTGGACTATCATTACGCCGTCGCCCAGCTTCAAAGCCTGCTCGACAGCTTCCGCCAGGCGTTGATGGGCTTCTGGCTGAACCACGATGCGATCGATAATCGCTTCGATGGTGTGCTTCTTTTGCTTCTCCAGCTCAATGTCTTCATCGAGGTCCATCATCACCCCATCAATCCGAGCGCGCAGATAGCCGGCGCGAATCAGCTCAGCGATAACGTGTCGGTGCTCACCCTTCTTCGCACTGACTACCGGCGCCATGATCACCAGACGCGTCTCCTGTGGATAAGCCTCTATCGCATCGATAATCTGCGCAGCCGTCTGTCGCGTCAGCACCTCACCCGTCTTCGGATCATGCGGGATGCCGATGCGCGCAAAAAGCAATCTCAGATAATCATAAATCTCCGTTACAGTGGCGACTGTCGAACGCGGGTTACGGCTGGTCGACTTCTGGTCGATTGAGATTGCTGGCGAAAGACCATCAATCTGATCGACATCTGGCTTTTCCATCAAGCCGAGGAATTGACGGGCATACGCGCTCAAGCTCTCGACATAGCGCCGCTGACCTTCAGCATAAATCGTGTCAAAAGCCAGACTCGACTTACCAGAACCCGACAAGCCAGTAATCGTCACTAACTTGTCGCGCGGGATTTCAAGATCAATATTCTTCAGATTGTGTTCGCGCGCGCCACGGATGACGAGTTTGTCGTGCATGATGCCTCACTTTCAGATAGGGATTGCCTTAACGCAACACTCAAAACTAGCCGAAAATTATACGCTCCCGTCAAGCGATAATCAATCCTCTGTATGAGCTCTTTGCGCCAGGGGCTCGGGGCGGTATAATCATAAGGACTATCAATACTTGAGAGGAAATCATGCCACCTACCGGAGCCAGTGACATACTACCCCAATCCCAAGCCGCGGCCGCCCAAGAAGCTCTTGGGCATGTCGAGCGTGCCAACATGCCACAAGCGAATGTGCCAGCACCTGATCAGATGCCAACTACCTTCGGCCCAGAGCCGCAGCCAGAACCGGTCAAGGTGCCCGTTTTATCGGGCAACGAAATGCCTACTGCCGCTGCTACCTATACGCAAAAACCAGACAATCCTTATGCAGTACCCCCGGCACCAGATGCAAATGGCCAGTGGCCAAGTGCTGTGATTGATGGCCAGCCAGCCGCAACCGTCGGTGGACAATCATCAGCTCCCCCCGCCGAAGCAGCCGCTCCACCCGCACCAACCGCAGCTGAAGCACCTGTCACCACACCACCAACTACACAGCCTCGACTTGAAGAGATACCCCGCCCAGAAGCAGTCACTCAAGCCATTCCCGTATCAGACACAGACCCCTATAGCAAAACGTATCCGCCAGTACCAGAGGATCCAGCTACCTGGAAAGGTGTCGGCTCTACCCCTCCAGAGGCTGCTGCGGCGTTGTCCCCCGAAGCCCTGGCTGCTGAAGCCGCCAGTCCTGAAGGACAACGCGATCTTGAGGCTTTGAAAACGCTTGGTGAGAATCCTGCCGCTACACTTGCCGCCGCCACTGAACTGGCACGGACTAATGATCAAAAGGGCCTTAAAGCAATCGCCCCTGCTCTCCAAGCCGTACTCGATCGTATCACCAAATAGATTTGTAGATACACGAAAAAGGACCCAAGTTTGGGTCCTTTTTACGAGGTTGATGAAGCTTTTAGGCAGCTTTATCGAACTTATCGGCCAGTTCGACGAATTTTGCTGCCGAAGCTGCCGCCTTATCGGCATCGGCTTTTGCCTCGCGGGCAGCGGTACGTAAGGCTTCGAGACTGACGACTTCCGCACCTTCTTCTGGTTTCTCAGACACATCCGATGGCGTCAGCTCATGCGTATCCGCAGCTGGAGCTGCAACTTCGGGCGACACTTCATTATCGTCACTACCGCCATATTTCGTGATTTCAGGAGCTGAGGTCACGACCGCGTCGTCAAATGCAGAGGGTAGCTCAGCTTTTGCTGGCTCTTCGATTGGCATCTCTGGGAAGGACGCTTCATGGCTGTCTGCTGATTCGTTCACTGTGGATTCAATCGGGGCTTCGATCTCAGCCGGCTCTTCAGCTTCAGACGGGGTGCTTAAGTCTGGTGCTTCAGCCCGGACTGCCTCATCGGCAGCTGGTGTATCAGGTGTCACTGGAGTTGTAGTCTCGACCTGATTGGTTTCCTCGACCTGAGTGTCAGCACCCGTAGATTCTCCCGCCTGAACATGAGACTCGGCTGCTGGCTCACTAACAACACTTTCCTGCTGAGCTGCCGCTAGAAAATCGGCAGCATCATCAGGGGCGGCTTCAACCGTGACTTCACTCGTGGAGTCGGTCGTTGAACCCTCATGGCCTGTCACTGGCTCTGTAGAGCGCTGTAAGTGTGCCATGGCCGCGTCATTGAAAGACGTATCTTCTTCAGCGACCACACCCGACGTTGATGACTCACCCTCCTCGTGGGCATCAACGGAAACTGCATGATCTTCCTGCGTAGAACCTCCCGACTCAACCGTGATCGAGGTAGTGCCTGTCGGCTGGTCTGCGTGGGTCTCCCCCTGATCGATTACGCTAGTTTCAGTCGCTGGCTTAACGGGCATAGCACTCAGATCGAGAGCATCACCACCTCCAGGCTTCACTTCGGTACCCACGCTCGTGGTCATCGGCACGTCGTGCTCGGGCGCCGCAGTCGAAAGTGGTTCAGGCATATGATCAGTACTCGTCATATCAGAGTGATCAACTGGTTGCTCTGGCATCGGAGCAGCCTGAAGGTGCTCATCCTCATGGCCAAATAAACCTCCAAAGAGCCCTTTTAGGCCTGATTTCTTATGTACTTGGTCAGCATCGACGCCGTGCTGTATTTCTCCCCCTGGTTGCCCTGGACCTGGTTCCGGCATAACTCAACCCTCTTTTGCTTACTTTGCTAAAAGTATATCACAACTAGCCTTGTAGGCGACTAGTGATGCTAGCTAGAACCGCAACATGCCGCTGCGCTTCCCGTTGGAGTTGAGGATCTCGACTGGTATCAGCGATATTTCGCATGGCAGTAAAGGTCGCCAGGCACTGTTCATACAGCTCGTTGCGAGCTCGCGCCAGCTCCTGCTTGGCAGACTCGATAGCTTGGAGACTACGAGCTGATTCGCTCGTGCCTAAGGCGGCTTGTCCTCGTCTCAAGGGAGCCTGAAGCTCATAAAGGTTGCGCATGAGCAGTTGCCCTTCGTACATCTCTGGTTGTTGCTGCAACAGATGCGTGAGACGATTGAGGTCTCCGCCACGCAAGATCGCCGTCAAGCTCCGGGTGGCATTCTCGACGTCTTCGTGCTGAAGATTCAGCTCACGCATAGCCTTCATCAGCTCCTGGGTAGGCTCGGCTTGCTCGGGCTGTGGCTCTGAGGAGGCTTCGGGAGAAGCTACTTCATGATGCGGCTGGGGTAAAATTGGTTGCTCGGGTGTAGTCTCTGCTTCTGGAGCTGATTCCGACACCGATTCAGCATCGCCCGCAAACGCCATTTTCCGCAACTCTTCAATGCGTCGCGGATTCGGAATGGTATCTTCTTCGGGGAAATGGCTTCCCTGCTCAAAATTTTCGGGCATGTCTGTTTTTTATTGATTACTACTTACGCTTCAGTATACATCTGTGGGTATCTGTTGGCGAGCCTGTTATTTCCGGATTTTTCTCCCAGCTTGAAAGTCTTTGATCTCTTCGATCTGGTCACGGATCTCAGCGGCTTTCTCAAACTGCAACTGCGCCGCGGCCATTTCCATCTGTTCATTCAGCTGGCGAATCAGTTGACGCAGTTCATCTTTCGGAATCTTATCGAGCTCAAGCTGCTGGATATCTGAGAGCTCCGCCTCGCGCTCCTCAGCGATTCGCTCGGCGATCGCTTTCTGAATCCCTGCCGGTGTGATGCCATGCTCCTCGTTAAATGCTTGCTGCCGCTCACGCCGCCGATTCGTCTCGGAGATTGCATGCTCCATCGAACCGGTGATTCGGTCTGCATACATGATTACCTTTCCCTCGACATGACGGGCCGCTCGTCCAATGGTCTGAATGAGCGAGCTCTGGCTGCGCAGAAAGCCTTCCTTATCGGCGTCGATAATGGCCACCAGCGAGACTTCCGGTAGATCGAGCCCTTCGCGGAGCAAGTTGATGCCCACCAGAACGTCATATACGCCTAGTCGCAGATCGCGCAGGATATCAGTCCGCTCCAGCGTGTGCACCTCTGAGTGTAGATATTGCACTTTGATACCGAGGTCAGCTAGATACTCAGTGAGGTCCTCGGCCATGCGCTTGGTGAGTGTCGTGACGAGTGCCCGCTGGCCCTTATTCACCCGCTCGCGAATTTCGGCAATAAGGTCATCGACTTGATGCTCCACCGGCCGCACTTCGATCTCTGGATCCAAGAGTCCAGTCGGACGAATGATCTGCTCCACGACTTGCTGCGAACGAGACAGCTCATAATCTGCCGGCGTCGCCGACACATAGACGACTTGATTAATGTGTCGGTCGAATTCTTCAAACCTCAGCGGTCGATTATCGAGCGCACTCGGCAAACGGAAGCCGTGCTCGACGAGGATCTCTTTGCGCGCGCGGTCACCGTTATACATCCCCCGAACCTGCGGCACCGTGATGTGACTCTCATCGATCATCATGACAAAATCATCGGGGAAATAGTCGAGCAACGTCGCCGGCTGCTCACCAGGCTCACGATTGGTGAGGTAGCGCGAATAGTTCTCAATGCCCTTCACATAGCCGGTCTGCTGCAAGATCTCGAGGTCATACTTGACCCGTTGCTCGATGCGTTGCGCCTCCAGATACTTTTCCTGAGATTTAAACCACGCCACGCGCTCCTCCGCTTCGGCGGCAATTTGCGCCATCGCTCGCTCCAGCTCCTGCTTCGGCGTCACATAATGTTTGGCGGGAAAGATGGTGATTTTCTCTGGCCGGTCGAGCACCTCACCGGTCAGTGGCGCCAGCTTGGCGATCGACTCGACGGTGTCGCCGAAGAAATTAATCCGATACGCCTCTTCGCCATCGGCAGGTATGACATCGATATTCTCGCCCCGCACGCGGAAGGTGCCGCGCTGGAAATTCTGATCATTACGCGCGTATTGGATGTCGGTCAGCAATCGCAAGAACTTGTCGCGGCGCTTCAGCTCACCGACCGCAACTGGGATCGACATACTCGTAAAGTCCTCGACCCGGCCGATACCGTAGATACAGCTCACGGACGCCACAATCACGACATCTTTCCGCTCGAGTAGCGCCGAGGTCGCCGCCAGGCGCAAACGATCAATCTCTTCGTTGATCGCTGAGTCTTTCTCGATATACGTATCGGAGCGCGGGATGTAGGCCTCTGGCTGGTAGTAATCAAAGTAGCTGACGAAGTAATGCACGGCGTTGTCGGGAAAGAATTCTTTAAACTCCGAATAGAGCTGAGCCGCAAGCGTCTTATTGTGACTCAAAACGAGCGTCGGCTTGTTATGCTTGGCAATCAAGTTTGCCATAGTGAAGGTCTTACCGGAGCCGGTTACACCCAGAAGCGTTTGCTCGCGCTCACCCTCTCGCAAGCCGCGGTAGAGCGCATCGATCGCCGCCGGCTGGTCACCGGACGGTTCATATTTGGCACGTAGGTTGAAAGCCATAGACTTTCATTATATAGGAAAACCAAAACCGCCCTCTATCATGACGTAATTTGGCATTACAGGAATATTTATCGATTAATACTTATATGGTGCATTTGGACTAAAGAGGACACCCCAGGTTTGCGGGCCGACAATTCCGTCTTGCGGCAAACCAGCTTTTTGCTGGAAGGTCCTCACAGCTGTAGACGTTTGTGATCCATAGTTCCCATCAACCGGACCCGGGTTGTAACGAAGGCTCACGAGCTTTTGCTGGATGAGCGTGACGCACGAGCCGGTCGCGCCAATCCCGATATTCGCATAGCCGCCACAAGTACCCGTTACGTCATAGACCTGCATGCCGGTCATATACATATTGGCAGGCAAGAAAGTAATCAGCTGTAGCTCAACTGCGCCACCACAATTTGCGCTGATCATTTCACTAGTAACTTTCACTGAGACACGCGTTCCGTTCACCACACCAACATTTCCGGAACTGGCCAGGGTCTTACCACAGGCTTGAGCTACGACAGCTCCATTGCCGCTACCGCCCGTCGTACTAAAATATGTAACCTCAAACTGTGTAGCTTTGCCGGCTTGCGGGTAGCCTGCCC
>CAZDEK010000029.1:0-9621 GCA_964504625.1 uncultured Candidatus Saccharibacteria bacterium | reverse complement strand
AGCATGGGAGCTTTACAGAACCATTCACGAAGCTGATCAATCAGGGTATGATCCTCTGACCTGATGGACATAAGATGAGTAAGTCGAAAGGGAATGTTGTTGACCCGCTTGATTACGTAAACAAATACGGCGCCGATGCCGTGCGACTGTATCTGATGTTTATGGGGCCATGGGAAGATGGTGGTCCATGGGATCCGGGTCGCTTTGAAGGTACGTATCGTTTTCTGCAGCGCGCTTATGCAACGATCACGGTAGATTATCAGGCTGGAGACATCGATGGGGCAGCTGAGGCTGAGCTTGAGACGGCACTCCACAAGCTTACAAAGAAGCTGACAGAAGACCTTGAGGCGATCAGATTTAACACCGCGATTGCTGCTATGATGGAATTTATCAGTCTTTTGAGCAAGGTTGCTGAAGCCTCCTCGGTGGGCGAGCCGACATGGCGAGAAGCAGTGCAGACCTTCACGAGGCTGCTGGCACCGTTCGCACCCTTTATGGCTGAAGAGTTGTGGCACGATTTAGGCGAAGAGGAAAGTGTACATCGCGAGTCATGGCCGAAATATGATACCGATAAGGTACGGGATACTACCGTCACGATTGCGGTGCAGGTGAATGGTAAGCTTCGCGGCGAATTCATCTTTGAGGCTGGCCGATTGCCTGGCGCGCTTGAGGAAGAGGCTCGTGCTCAGAATAAGCAACACGCCTGGACAAAAGGGGCGCAGATTATCAAAGTTATTGTGGTGCCAGATCGACTCGTAAACTTTGTCGTCAGTTAAAGACTGTTGACAAAACCTGACAACTCTTGTACAATCCGGACAAAGGAAACGTTGTTATGCAAATCGCAAATCTCGCCAAAAAACTCGAAGCTGTTGGCCTCACTGAGAAGCAGGCAAAGGTCTATGTGGCCGCCCTCTTTCTGGGGCCTGCGGCTGTGCAGCGTATTGCCGAGCAAGCGGAAGTGAATCGCGCCACCACCTATGTGATTCTGGCCGAACTCGCCGACATGGGGCTTGTTTCAGAGTCGACTGAGGGGAAAAAGACGGTTTATGTAGCCGAACCACCCGAGGCCATCGAGCGCTACCTGAACTCCATGGAGAAAGTTATTGAGGAGCGCAAGAGCGAGCTAAAAAATTCCCTGAAAGAGCTCAAAGAGATCAGTCGTGCCGAGATAGCTGATGATGCACCTGTTGTACGTTTCTTTAAAGGCCCAGAGGCTATTCTTGCATTGAGCGCATATCTTAAGCGTAAAGCAAAACACAATGAAGTCGTCTACGGAATGACGAACTTAGATGAGCTAGATAAAATGTCCCCGGGCTATACTGAGTCGAATGCCCTCAAGCGCAAGAAGAAAAAGATTGTCGGCAAGGGCTTCTATTCTGGCGCTCGAGAGCTCGCAAGCGATCCAGAGTCTTTGCGCGAAACAATCCGATTGCATGATGATGTGAAAGCAGACTTGAATCTCTATGAAGACCGAGCCAGTATTGTGACCTATTCTGGAGATCAGCCAGTAGGCATTGTTATTGAGGGTCACGAGCTGGTGTCAGTCTTACGGCAGCTGTTTGAGCTTGCCTGGGAAAAGCAAAAGAAGCGATAGTACTGTTTGCATAAGTTGACAAATTAGTCACGCTTATGTATAATTTCATCGTTGCTGGCAAATGTGAGCAATAGTTTCTTCGAGTTTCACAAATGCCTAGGTTAGGGGAAGGTTCTCCTACCCTGCTCTTCAGGGGGCGCAACATGACCCGAAAGGGGAATTGTGATGGGCGAGTTCACGTGAGCCCAACCATCTCTTGCCGGCTACGGCAAGTCATCTGTGGCCGCAAACTGGCCATCAGTGATCTCGACTAGGACGACTGTCCTGACGTGATCACAGCATTCAGGTCCATAGCCTGAAAGAGAATAGCGCATCAGTGTGGAGATAGCTGTTCTCATCTTCTTCCATCACCCCATATCCACACCGTGCGGTCCGGGCCCTCTCCCCATGCGGCCCGGACCGCAAACACTCTATGTTGAACCCGTATACGCCACGTTTTTACGTGGTTTTTTTGTTGACCCCATATCTAGATGACAGAAAAAATTAGGTTGTAACAGATATAGAATCTATTTCACAACAATAAATGACAAAGAGTATTGACAAAAATTTAAAAGTATGCTAGTATGGTCAACGTTGTGAAATTACGTCAGTAATTAATGACAAAAAAGTACCTTAATTTACGCCGGTATCCATATTCGAAGTGGTAATGATTTGCTGCTTTGAGTATGGATACCGACACCACCACCATGCCCACCGAGCTCTCCGAAGAAGAGCTCACCGACCAGCAGCGCTTCGTCCTCGACTCGTTCGAGGAGGCGGAGTCGCTCGCCATCCACATCTACCACATGCTCGTGGAAGACAACCTCAGCCCGGCGGAGATCGCCGGCGAGATCTTCCAGTTCGGCTTCCAGTGCGGCGTCACGGTCGGTCACACGACCGGCCACATGTGCGCCGAGGAGCAGCAGACGGACGAGTACGTCCCGAGCGGCTACCTCTAGTCAGGAGCTAGTCCCAACGATGCCCTGAAAGGGGGTGATAGTATGGCAGGCAACTTCACCCGTCGTTGCCCAGTGCGTCCTCCGGCCGCTGGTCGGATTGCGCAGCTGGAGCGGAGTGACTGGCTCGTCGAGATCGTCTCGACCAGTGACGTGCTGATCGTATCAGATCGCACGTACCTGGAGCTCTGCGATGAGCTCGACCAGGCACACCCCAACGATTGGGAACTGTGGGACCGCGACTAGCGGTGCTCGGGGCACTATGGTGGTGCCTGGCAACAGAAGCATTGGAGCGAGAAAAAGAAGCTCCCATGCAACGACCCGTCAGACAAGACGTAACTATCGAGCCTTTGAGCGGGCTCTCAAGTGCTTCGGCACAGCTCTTAACCGACTGGGGTGACCGCCCCGGTCGGGTGGTCCGAGGATGTGTATCCTCGCTGATGAGTCCGAAAGGACGAAACCGCCTTAACAGACTATCTCTTGCGAATCATCGCTCCAATCCCGCGCTGGTCATTTATTACACCATAAGAGCGTATGTGTGATTGGGATGATGAGCTTCAAGATCTTGTCACGCACGCACATCAGGTTTTGCTCATTTCAATTCGGAAGCGTTCTGCTTCCGGCACGGTGCCGGTTGCATTGTCCTTGAGACAATGTGTACGCCATCGCGCTGGGAGTGAAAACTTCCATTTTTGTGATCACACACAGAAATGCCCACCGCTTGATCGTCGCGGTCATGACGATCATCCTGGCCCTGACCATCGTCGCGTGCGGTAGCTCGCCCGAGAAGCTGGCCGATGCCTTCCCCTGCTCTGTGCAGGTGACGGTGTCGGATCCGGCCGATCTGAACAAGGTTGTGGAGGACACGTTCCCGAACTGGTTCGTGTCCAACACTCGCTCCTTCGGGGGTGAGCGCAACGCGTTCAAGGACGAGTGGCATCGGCTCATCTTGCTCCGTTCCGGGGCAACCGAGCCTGTGCCCGCCGGTACGGTCCTCAAGGTGCCCGCGCGGTGCCCCAAGGACACGACGGCCAAGGGCAAGGGTGAGAGCTGAGCGCTCTCTACACCCTTCTGGGTTCCTACTACAGGGACTCAGGAGGGTCCCAACCAGAGTATTTGTAGCTTGTGCGAATATTGTGGCTGGGAATTTCCCAGTTCCTTTACGCAAGGAGATAGCGTGGGTGTACGCAACTTTTGTGATCGGGATGGCTTGAACGCTATCCTCGAGCAGTGTCTCACATACGGGTATACTGTCGAGACGCAGCCCATTGGCTCGACTGGTCCGGTAGGCCCAAGCTATGGAGAACTGACACTGCGCCAGTCGCATGTCTACTCCCAGACTGGGATTCTGTGTTTCATCTTGACCGAGAGGGTTGAGAGAATCGTCGATCTCACTGGGGCTGGTGACCACCTCATCTGTATTCACGTCGATATCGACGTATCGTAGATACGTAGGGGCTTCGGCCCCTACGCCTTACATGCACACCTGCGCCCGCGTTAGCTAGTTCCCAGACCCTTTGGTGTCTGGGCTCCACCAAAGTGTACGAACTTCGCATACTTTGGTGGGGAAACACCTCACAGGTCGCCGCAGCCTGCATCACGGAGGTGATACAAATGCGCAATGTCCGTACCTTCATGATCCTCATTCGGGTCAGTGTCGCCGGCCTCTTCATCCTGATCATCGCTGCCGCCACCCGGCTGCGAGTCCTGGATCCGGGGAGTCTGTGGAAGGCTGACCCCTATGCAATCCTGGCCGTGGCTGGCGCGATGATGGGGCTGGTCCTCATCATGTTGATCTACACCATCCTGAACCTACTGCTGGCGCAGCGGAGACAAGAGCCTCAGGTAGGCCATCGGGGCCGGCAGATCAACTACGACGACCCCGACGAGGTCGCCCGGGTCATTCGTGAGAGGCGTCTCGACTAGGCGGGACTCTCCAGGCTGCTCCCGACAGCCAACCAAGCCGCTACGACATTGATGTCGTGGCGGTTCTTTTGATATGTGTCTAGGGAAATGAAAACCTGCCTTCAGGTGAAGGCAGGTGGGCCCTACTCGGTAGGGTGAAAGAATTGGCCAAGGAACATACCTAGTAGCCGAAAGATGATCGGTCCGAAGAAGATGACGAGGGCACCTTCGATTGTCGTGAGTCGATATAGCTGCCACAGCCAGCGATCTGGGAGGTTGTGATTGAGAAAATATACGAAGGGGATGGCACCGAAAAGACAGAGAAATGTGCCGCCGAATGCGTACTTGCCACCGATAACTGGTGCGAGCAGATTCCAGCAGCACAAGATCCCCAGATAGGCGAGGATCAATGCGAGATACAAGGGACGCCAGCTGTTAGCTGGGAGAATGAATGGTGGATCTTCGGGATCTTCTTGGGAATAGTCCCGCACGAGCTTCTCCTTGCCGAAGGTACAAGATCGCCCTTACAATGCTATAAATATCACGAGAAGTCAACATACTCATACCTTGCCAAACAGACGCTTATCTGTTAGAATTACTTCGAACATGCGTAGTGCATTCGAGATACTATCTCGGTAAACTTGGCTGAATCTACTCCAAGCCTGTTTCATCCACGCGTGGAATACTACTAAACCATAAGGAGTTTCTCTCGATATGGCAGTACCCAAGAAGCGTACGTCGAAAGCCACCAAAGGCCAGCGACGCAGTCACGATGCCCTGAAGGCAACTCAGCTCGTCACCGAGCCAGAGAGTGGTCTGACTGTCCCGCGCCGCCTCTACAAAGCCGCCCAAAAAGGGGTCGCGCGAATCGGCTCGACGCGCTAAACTAGTACGTAAGCACATTTAAGGTCACTTCGCACCATGTCTTCTAATCGTCACCTGGCACGCGTTATCGCTCTGCAAACACTCTACGAGTATGAGTTTCGTATGCATTGCGGCGTTGAGGGGCTGACCACCGATCTCGGTGAGATCTTAGATCGCAATCTCGCGGTCTACAAGGATTCGATGGAAGATGACAGTTTTGTGCGCGATCTGGTGACCGGCAGCTTCGAGCATCTTGCTCAGGCTGACGCCCTGATCGCTCCTGCGGCGCCTGAATGGCCGCTCGAGCAGATTGCCAAGATGGATCTGACGATTCTGCGTTTGGCACTCTATGAGCTGATGTTTAAGCGAGAGGTGCCACCGAAAGTGGTGATCAATGAAGCTGTCGAGCTCGCTAAGAGTTTCGGCGGCGACAACTCAAGCCATTTCATCAATGGTGTGCTTGGTACCATTTATCGACAAAGTGAATTCTATGACCCAACCGAAGACCACAAAGTCCAGCGAGAACACGCCGCCCAAGCCCAAGCCAAGCCGACCAAAAAGGCTGCACAACGGCCGGCGCCGAGCTCGAAACAAGAAGACCAATCAGCCGATCACCCAGACGACCACCCTGACGGGCGGTCGGACGAAGCCGGCGACAAAACCGTCGACGCGTAAACACTCTGCCACGAAGCAACGGCGGGGGGCGAAAGCTGTGCGCGAGTATTCGGCAGGTGGTGTAGTCTTTCGTAAGACTGACAAAGGTGTCGAGTTTTTACTCATCGAAGACTTGAAGGGACGCTGGAGCGTGCCAAAGGGTCACGTAGAGAGTGGTGAGACTCTCGAGCAGACGGCGATTCGCGAGATTGGCGAAGAGACCGGCCTGCACAAGACACAGGTGCACGAAAAGCTTGATAAAGTGCATTTCTTTTACCGCTTCGAGGGTAAACTGATCTTTATGACGACGTATATATTCCTCATTGAAGCCATGGACCCCGATGAACCGATCGTGGTCGAAGAAAGTGAAGGTATCGTTGGCGCCCGGTGGTTCCCGGCTGAAAAAGCTACGCAAATCCTCGAATATAAGGATCTCAAGGCGCTGATGCAGCGATCGCTTGCTATAATTAGCGAAAGGCAACTAGCATGACGATCGTACTCCGCGACAAAACTGAAATCGAAAAGATCTTGGGTCTAGAGTTTGGTAATGAAGAGCTCTATCGCGAGGCTTTCACGCATCGTAGCTATATCAACGAGCATAAGAAACACCAGATTAATCATAATGAACGTTTGGAGTTTCTTGGTGACGCCGTATTGGAACTCGTGGTGACAGACTATCTCTTTCGCAATTTCGAAAATCCCGAGGGTGAAATGACCGCCTGGCGCAGTGCGCTGGTGAAGACGGAGAGCTTGGCTGATGTAGCTGAGCGTCTCGATATCGGTCAGTACTTACTGATGAGCCGAGGTGAGGCGAAGTCTGGTGGTCGAACGCGAATGGCGCTTTTGGCAAATATGGTCGAAGCTATCATCGGGGCGATTTATCTCGACAAGGGCTATGAGCGGGCGGCCGAGTTCATTCATGAGCACATCATCTCTCAGCTCGATAAGATTCTGGCCGAGGGTAGCTATATCGACGCAAAGAGTAAATTTCAGGAACTGGCGCAGGAGAAAGAGGGTGTCACGCCGCATTACGAACTCCTTGGCGAAACTGGTCCTGATCACGAGAAAATTTTCACGATCGGGGTGTATATCGGCGCACGCTTGTGTGGTAAGGGTGAAGGCAACTCGAAGCAGAGTGCCCAGCAGGCGGCTGCAGCGGCTGCACTCCAAGCCTACAAGCCAAAGCGGTAATCCGCTATGGGAGGGGAGGATCTAGACAAGGCTATAGAGAAGCAGGTTTATGCCGCTGACCAGCCTCAGCTGCAAGAGCAATTGCAGGATATGACTGATCGACAATCCAGGTATCAAAAATTCCTTCAGCAAGTGGAAGATTGGGAACGCATCTCCGGACAGCATATTGAAGCTCAGACATCTGAGCATGGCTATCCAGTGCTTGATCTGACGGGTGGTGATCCTGCAACAAACTTAATGTTATTGCGTATCCTTGATCGCTCTGAAGAATATGTGTATCACGGAATGCAAAATAATGAGTTTCGCCGTGCGGCAGGTATGCCTGAGGTCGATACATGGGAGTCGCTCGATCCAAGCTTGTCACATCAGGCAGAGGGGCGTAAACGGGTTTATGCCACCAGACGACTGGATGGAGGGTTAACCCATGCACTCATCGAGCATCGCTTTAGGGACGCAAACCCGAATGGCGGGCAAACGTATGCCTTAAAACCGCTTCGTAGTGAGGACGGTCGGACGGTCGAGTTTTCTCCAGCTCTTGCGGATGCTATGGGGCGGGGTGAGGTGCCATTTGTTGATGGTTTGCTGTATATTCTGCCATCTAGCGAGTTCGAAGCAAATCCAGATACTGATCATGAGGTCGTTGCCAACCATCAGGTATACCCAGTTGCAGTCGTTCGCGTTGGTAAAGAATTCGGCCCCTTAGTGGTTCAGCCTGATAACATCGAACGTCAAGGCTAGTAGCAGGTATCCCAAGGCCGTACAATAGAGCCTAAGCTTGAGGAGGGTGTGTGTACTTACGCCGCTTAGAAATTGCCGGCTTTAAGTCATTTGCGAACCGGGTGAAGCTCGACTTCACGCCCGGTGTGTCGGCAATTGTCGGCCCGAATGGTTCAGGGAAAAGTAACATAGCCGAAGCGATTCGTTGGGTACTAGGTGAGCAGAATGCGCGGGGTCTGCGAGCTCGCAAGAGTGAAGAGCTGATATTTTCGGGCAGCGAAGCAGGCAAATCCAAGGCAAGTATGGCCGAGGTTGTGATGACGCTGGAGGGCAAAGCCAAAGAAACTGAGCTTGGCCTCGAACAGCTAGTAATCTCGCGACGCCTCTATCGCTCGGGCGAGACCGAATATCGTCTGGGTGGCCGGAAGATTTTAGTCAAAGACCTCATGAAAATTTTGGCCCAAGCTGGCTTTGTGGCGGCCAGCTACTCGGTGATTGGCCAAGGCATGATTGACTCACTCCTGATTGCGAGTCCAGCTGAACGCAAATTGCTTTTCGAGGAGGCAAGTGGTATTCGCGCTGCTGAACTGGAACGATCCGAGAATCTCCGTAAGCTTGCAAAAGCTGAGGAGCAGGCAGCTGAATTACGCACTGAGCTATCAGTATTGGCGCCTGAGGAGAGTACCTTGCGCGCGCAGGTCGAGCGACTGCAACGTCGTACTGAGTTGAGTCGTCAGCTAGCGCATTTTCGCTCAGGGTATCTGGCGGCTCAGCAGCAGCTCCTAAAGCAGCAGCAGGCCGATCTTCAGACTGAAAAAAAACGGTTGCAAATATCGCATCGAACACTCAAGGGCCAACAGGCACAGGTGGAGCGAGAAGTTGCAGCCATGCATCAGTCACTTGTGGAGCAATCTGGTCGCCAACAAGAGTTGCTCACCAAACTGGCCGAGCAGGAAGTAACACGTCAGAAGCTGACAGAGCAGATTGCGGCTCGTGAAGCTGAGCTCAAGCTTGTGAAAGAAATGGTTCAAGCCACCGAAGCTGAGACGCGTCAAAAGCAAAGTCGGGAGCAATTTACGGATCATCTTGAGGAGTTGCAAAATACCATGCGCCGGCAGCTCACCAAAGTGAATGCAGTAGCAACGAAAATAGAGGTGTTCAATGAAAAGATCACCGAATATACTCGCCGGCTCAATAGCCTCCGTGCTAAGTTGCGACGGAATCAGCATCAGTCATATTTGCATCAGGCCTTGGGCTTGGCGCGACTTTTGCTCGATGGCTTACAGAAGGGTAAAACACTCGAGGGCGAGCAAACACGTATCATCTTGCACAAGCTTATCAGAAGTGTGAAGTTAGCCAGTGAATCAAATATTGCAGCCATCCCACTTGAGATCGCGCGAGTGCAACAACAGATAGCTCGGGAAATTGCCCGCCGCGAAGAGGTGTCGGAGGAGCAGACTTCGGAAGTGATTCGCTTACGGTCAATCGAGCTCGATATTGCCGCGGTCGAGAAAGAGCTCGCAGACCTAGAGCGTTCACCCCGCATAGATAGGCAGGTTGAAAATGCAGCCCGGATAGAAGCTCTCGAGGCGGATCTTGCAGGCCTTCGTGCCCAACGAGACAAGCATGATCAGGCTACTCAGAAACTTCACACAGAGCTCAATACATTGACGGTGCAGACTGATTCAGAAATGCAAGATAAGGTCATTAGACAGGCCGAAGTTGCTAAGTGGGAGGTGGAGGCAGCCCGCAAAGAATTGG
>CAZDEK010000028.1:0-9830 GCA_964504625.1 uncultured Candidatus Saccharibacteria bacterium | reverse complement strand
AGCGCTTGCATGGCATGCAAGAGGTCGGGAGTTCGAGTCTCCCTAGCTCCACCAAATTGTCCTTAATCGAACCCTCGGCGCGTTTGAAGCGCTGGGGGTTCTTCATTTGTTCGCTCAGGTCGGCCAGGAACTGCTCGTCGAGCAGGTACGCGAACGGCCCGGCGAGGCTGGCATCGGCGATCTCTCCAATGTCCACGAGGAGTTCGCTGAAGATCGTGCGGTTCAGCACTCGGCGAGTCACAGGACTCGCAATCAGGTATGCGCGGCCGAGACTTAGGGCGCTTCACGCTGCAGACCCTCTGCCACCCTGGGCGAGTCGATGCTACGACGCTCGACTGAGGGAATGCCACGGGTGTCAATCGTTGACTACGCAACGATTATCTGGTATATAGTGTCTTGTTTGATGGCCCTGCCTGACTGGCACTCGGCAGCAGCACTCCCTCTCAACCCCCTCCCGATGATCGGGGTGGGGTACGGAGAGGAGTCCTCCTTGCTGACCGTCACCGTCTCGTGGCAGCCCGCCACGACGTACCCGCTCAACCCGCCACTCGAGTTCGAGGCGAACCTGTGGGTCGGCATCGACTGGCCGGACGAGGTTCGCGGCTCACTCTACCCAGTCTCGCTGGCAGCTGGCCGCTTGACGTTCATCTTCTATCAGTCCGCCGAATACGGCCTCGTCCTCGGTGACCTGTTCGTCGGTCTGCCTGACGCCATGGAGCCGCAGCTACTTGCCGAGGCCGAAGCAGTACTCGGCAAGACCATCGCCCAGCGCGTCGCCAGCACCTACGAGTACCCGATACCCACCACTGAGATCGAGTTCACGGTTGCAGCAGATGCGCTGCTCAACGATTGCCAGGCTCGATGGCAGGCGATCCACGACGGCCACCGCGACGGCACAGTCGTGTCGCTTCCCACACCCCCATCAGCGTGGCTCCAGCGAGGTCCCGACGGGACCTACGGCTTCCAGCACTGGGAGATCGAATCGATCGACCCCGAAACCTGGGCCCGCCGAATCCTCGAGCGCCTCGACCTGAGTGATCCCGACGCAGACCCCCTCCGATGACGGAGGGGGTCTCTTCTATTGGGAAGGGGTATCTCCCGCGACTCCCATAACCAAACATTGAATTCTTATGCTATCTGTGGTAACGTGTTTAGCATAGTTGTTGTATGATCCCGAGTTGAAGTATGTGCTCGTTGTCATTTGGCAACCCATCACATAACTTTTACGAAGGATCTTTTTGTATGCCCTCATATTATTCGCGTGGCCGGTCGGCTGCGTACTCACGCCGTCCGCGTTACGGCTCATCGCGTCCTGCCCGTTCATCGAAGGGCGGCCGCGTCGAAACTATTAACCCTGAGCGGTTTGTCCGCGCCGCAACGCTCGTCGAGGAAAAGCCCTACGAGCCTCATAACAGTTTTGCCGACTTTGCGCTCGCACCGCAGTTACTCTCTAATCTCCAGCGCAAAGGCTATCAGCAGCCATCGCCGATCCAGGATCAAAGTATCCCGCCGGCCCTCGAAGGTCGCGACATTATCGGCATCGCCAGCACCGGTACCGGCAAGACGGCTGCTTTTGCATTACCAATCTTGCAGAAACTGCTCGAAGATCCGTCCGCCAAAGGCCTCATCATTGCCCCGACCCGTGAGCTAGCCATGCAAATCGAGACTGAGTGCAAAGACCTCAGTGGCGGCAAGATTTTCTCCAGCGCGCTACTGATCGGCGGCATGGGTATTGATCGTCAGTTGCAAGCCTTGCGCCGCCGCCCACGGCTCATCATTGGCACGCCTGGTCGTATCCGTGATCATATTCAGCGCAAGTCGTTGAAGCTGCATGATTGCTCGATTATCGTCCTTGATGAAGTGGATCGTATGCTTGACATGGGCTTCGTGAATGATGTGACTTCGATCCTCGAGCATGTTAATCCGCAGCGCCAGTCATTCTTCTTCTCGGCAACCATCGATGCGCGCGTCCGCCGACTCATCGATACCTTCACGCAGGATCCGGTAACGATCACGCTACAAGCTAGTTCGGCCAGTGAAAATGTGCATCAGGATGTCATACGCTACGGCTCATCAACCGAAAAGTTTGAAAAGCTCGTAGAGTTGCTCGAACAGCCAGAAGTTAAAAAAGTGATTGTCTTCGAGGAGACACAACGGGCAGTTGATCATCTGCAGCGCTCGCTAAAACATCGTGATGTGACAGCTGAGATCATTCACGGTGGCAAGTCGCAATCGCAGCGACATCGTGCCCTTAAGGCTTTTAAGCACAATGATGTTGACGTGCTGGTCGCGACTGATGTGGCTGCCCGTGGTATCGATGTAGCTGATGTAACACATGTCGTGAACTACTCAGTACCCCGTGTATACGATGATTATATTCACCGTATCGGACGCGCAGGTCGGGCTGGCAAAATTGGCCACGCCTACACGTTCGTCTCGGGCCGGTAGCTACGATCAGGCCGGCCCGGGTATAATGAGCATATGCATTCGCGTTGGCGTAATTATGGTAGCTGTTTTGGTCCGCAGTTTGTGCGCGGAATGAGTGTGCTTGCCGAGAGAGCTGGCTACGAACGCAGAGCTTTTCGTAAGCTGACGCGACCTCTACCGGACTTTTTCGCTGTCGCCAGCCAAGATAAGCCCATGAGCCGACCAGCGCGCCAGCTGCGCTCGGCTATCTGGGGCGCAATCGCTCTAGCCTGGATTATGATGCTTGTACTACTCACAATGGCGCGCCTGCCATTTTCGGTATGGCTAGTGGTTGCAGTTGTGGTTTCGCTAATCGCACCGCGCACCTTGCTTGGCATCGCAGCATTGTGTTTACACCGAGCACCTCGCAAGTAGACGGGGTATACTAAAGAGTAATGAGTACACAGCCGAGATTGGGGGTTCTCATAGGCGGTCCGTCGCGCGAGCACGACGTTTCAAAAGCCAGTGCCGATAATGCCTTATCGGTGCTAAATGCGCAGCAGTATCGCATTCTACCCATCTACATCACGACAAGTAATGAATGGCAGCTCTATGCGTCGCCGACCGACTATTCGGCTGGCCAGTTACAGCTGTCATTTCCGGCGACTGAGGTGGTTGGACGCTTGCCCTATCTCATTGATGGAGCGCTGATTTTGCTCCATGGAGAGTTTGGTGAAGATGGTCAGTTGCAGCGGCTTCTGGATCAGGCAACCATCCCATATCAGGGGAGTGGAGTGCGTGCAAGTCGCTTAGCTTTTGATAAGCATGCTGCTTCGCAGGTGCTGCGGCGAGCTGGCCTGAGTGTACCGGACTATACATTGGTAACTCGGGCAAGCTGGGTGAGTGCCCGCTCACGGCTGCTGAGTCAGGTCCAGGCTGCATATGGCTTTCCGGTCGTCGTCAAGCCAAATGCCGCTGGTAGCTCGATCGGTGTGAAGATTTGCTACACGCCAGCGCAGCTGGCTGATGCACTTGAAACTTCGAGCTTCGAGCATACCGAGCTTTTAGTCCAACGCTGCGTCGCGGGGATTGAACTGACCTGTGGCGTGATCGAGACTGACGATGGCCCACTGGCTTTACCGCCGACTTTGATCCGTCCGCGGAGTCAGGGCTTTTTTGATTATCAAGCCAAGTATACGCCGGGTGCGACCGAAGAAATCACACCGGCTCCCTTACCGCAAAAGCTACTCCATGCGGTGCAGCGGGTAGCGATGGCCGCACATTCCGCGCTAGGCTGCCGTGACTATAGCCGCACAGATCTCATTCTTGGCCAAGGGAGATTGTGGATTCTCGAGGTCAATACACTGCCAGGGCTGACCGGTGTGAGTCTCTTGCCGCAAGCTGCCGCCCAGGCTGGGTATGACTATGCAGCGCTGATTGACTACCTTGCGCGTCGTGCGCTTTCGCGACCTGAAGTGGTAGAATTAAACGAGTATGGTATCTGAGGCACACTCATGATTAAGCGCTTAGCAAGTCGCCTAGTGGTGAGTGAGTTGCGTCGTCGGGTGCGGCGCTTGCTGGCTGACCGCGAGCTTACGGTAATCACCGTAACTGGTACGGTAGGCAAGACGAGCGCCAAGTTGGCGATTGGCACCGTCCTGGAGGCAGCTGGCTGGCGAGTAGGCTTTTCTGAGGATAGTTATAACACCGAAGTTGGAGTGCCACTAGCAATTTTTGGTCTCAAGGCGCCTGATCGGTTGACCAGTCCAAAAGCTTGGCGCGAAGTTTTTGCCCAAATGCAAGTGGCGAGTGAGAATTATCCTTACGACGCAGTCGTGCTCGAGATCGCTGAAGATGAACGGGCCATGATGATGCCTTGGGTTGAGCTCTTGAAGCCTCAGGTATCAGTTCTGACCGGCGTAAGTCCGGTGCATATGGAGCGGTTTACCAGTGTCGAACACTTGCGCGATGACGCGGTGGCGCTGGCGAGCGGCGCCAGTCGGGTACTCTATAACGCCGATGTAGATCTGGTGCGAGAAGTAATGGAGCGGCGTAAGAATAGCCTTGGCTATGGATTGCGTCATGGTGTTGTGAAGTTTGGTTCGGTCGTCCGTGGACGTCAAGGCAAGCTGCAGGCTGAGCTGGTACTCGAGAAACGTGCGGTCACCGTGAAGACACACTGTATTGGCGAGCATGGCCTCTATGCCTTACTGGCTGCGGCGGCTGTCGCGCGCGAGCTCGATATCCCGCAGGCGAAAGTAGTGAAGGGGTTGCAGGCTGTTACACCACCCCTGGGTAGAATGCGGCTCTTACCCGCTGTTCATGGGGCTCGGCTGATTGATGACAGCTATAATGCGAGCCCAGCTGCAGTTAAGGCGGCTTTAGATACTTTGCAGGCGTTTAGTGGTCGTCACATCGCAGTCCTGGGCAGTATGAACGAGATGGGTGAGCATGCCGCTGAGTTGCATCGTGAGGTAGCGGCCTATGCGGCACAATCTGGCTTACACATGCTTGTGACAGTTGGCAAGCTGGCAGGTCAGTACATCGCTCCAGCGGCAGTAGAAGCTGGCATGGACCGCTCATCAGTTAAGCAGTTTCGCACACCATACGAAGCTGGGCACTATCTGAAGAAACAGCTCATCAAGGGTGATGTTGTGCTTGTGAAGGGATCGCAAAATGGCGTCTTCACTGAAGAGACGAGCCGTATCTTGCTTGCACCCGAGCTACATCCAGCCCATGAGCTCGTGCGCCAATCCAAGGCTTGGAAACGCAAGAAGCGAAAGTCCTTCGGCCTGTGAGAATGATTAATCTGCCCCTTCGCCACTCATGGCAGGAGGATCCCGAACTGTTACATGTCGATCTGATGGAGCCACGCCAGCGATGTGGCTTGGCGAGCTTAGAAATGATCATTGAGTATTATTTGCACGAGGATAAGCCGGCGCTCGAGATATTCCGACGCGCCGACAGTTATCATGCGATTAATCAGCATAATGACTGGTGGCACCCTGGTCAAGTGAAGGTACTGTCGAGTTATGGCCTCGTGGCTTGGCGGCGGAACTGGACAGCACCGACGCAAGATCCTAGTTATTTCGCTCAATACGAGGGGTATAACACGGCTCAGATGCAGGCTGTCACGCAGCAAATACACAGTGAGGCGGCTATGCGTTCGATGAGTGATAAGTTGCTGCAGGCTTTGCGCCGATCGTTGCTGCATAGCTGCCCAGTCCTACTGAGTGTGAAGAGTGGTTTTTCGAATAATAGCGAGAATCATCAGGTGGTTGTATCGGGTTGGCGTGAGGCGAGCTTCGAATACTACGTGCATGATCCAGTGAAGCGGACAGGGCCCGATATCGTTGATGAAGCTCGTTTGCTTGAATACGCAAATTATTGGGCGATATTCACGCGTCGCCCATAATCTATTTGCGCCTACCATAAGCGCTTCTGTAAGATGAGGTTAAGGTGCAATAATGCCAAAAAATACTGCAACCAAGAAGCGACAGAAAAAGCTTCCAGCTCGATTTAATATTCTGGCGGCTGCAGTATTTATTGCATTTTCATTACTCACAGGGTTGGTGGTCTATTTCTCGCGAGCTGCTGGCAGTACTTACAACTGGAATCCAACTACCGGTAAGATCACCGGACGCATGTTCTCTGCCGATGCGCCCATCAATCAAGTCATTCCAGGCGACGTGCGCTATGCGGCGGATGGCCAAACTCGTTTGCAAGCGGCTGGTACACCTGGAGCACTGTCTTTGCTTGATTGGGCTGGGCCAATTTTTGATACCAACTCGAGTGCACCGCAAGCAAAAATATTTTGTTGGATATATGCCTGTGATGCGATTACGGCTGGTACCGTGCCTGTTCCGAATGGTGTCTTTCCACAAACCGGCGGCGATCATCATCTCGCCATCGTCGATAATAGTACGCGTAAATTGTATGATTTTTGGATCTGGGGAGATTGTACTTTCCGCTTTAATTTAGTCGGTGCGAATTGGTGTCCGGCTTCGGCATCGGTAGCGGATATCGATGGCAACGGCATTGGAGCGACGACCAATGTTTCGGGGATTCCGGGCGGCATTCGTACCTATGAAATTGAACAAGGCTACATTGATCATGCCCTCGGCTTTGCGACGGGCACTACCTGCAAGCGGGATCCCTACTATCCGGCTACCACCAGCGATGGCACGAATACCAATCAAGCTACCTGTATGCCGATTGGCACTCGGTGGCAGCTTGATCCGAGCGTGAACGTCGATGCTATTCCCGGCATTACCGCGATGGAGAAGATGATTGCCAAAGCTCTCCAAAAGTATGGTGCCTATGCTGGCGATACGAGTGGTATTTTTGGTTTTGGTATCGAGCTTGATCGGACAGGCACTAAGGTATACCAGCGAGCCGGTGCTCCCGACGCCGATTATTTCCCGCTCTCGAAGATACCGTGGGATAAATTTAAGATGATCGAGCCACAGTGGAACCGTGACGGCTCGAAGGCATACTCATGGGGCAATGCTGCACCGCCTCCGGTCAGTCAGGCTCCCGTGCCGATAGCACCAGTCGGCTCGAGTAGTTCGGGAGGGTCAGCCAAACCACGGGGTGGTTCGTCGTCTGGCTCGGGCCAGATAGCCACCGGTGGTGGGTCGGGTAGCTCGCCAAGCCAATCATCTGAGGCTTCGCCGAGTCCTTCGACCACATTTGACGCACGTCCGATCGAGCAAAAAATCGCCGATCGCACAGTTCGTATAGCAAAACTCACGGCGAAGGTAGTCAGCTCACTTTTTTTCATCAATCATTCGAAAGTCACCTGGCAAAAAGTGGATGGGGCTACTAACTATCAAGTTAGAATTAACGCTGGTAGTCTCAAAACAACCAGTGGCCTCGACTACAGTTGGTGGCATTTTAGCACTGGCACTCAACAGATTTCAGTCCAGGGCATGCGGGCTGATGGTTCATATGTGGGCGAAGAGGAGACGGCGACACTCAAGCCTGTCTGTAGTTGGTACGGAATCTGTCGATGAGCGAGCGACACGAGGGCTGGAATGAATATTATGAGCGTCATGCTGAGCGGCAACCGCGTCAGCAGTTACTTGATGCTCTCGACTTGATGCGTGAGCGACATGATAGTTTTTGTGACTTGATAGCTCTTGATGTCGGGGCTGGTCAGATGACAGAGACAAAGGCTTTACTTGAAGCTGGACTAGGCCGGGTGATTGCTACTGATTTTAGTGAGGGTGCTGAACGTGCAGCTGCCAAGCTAGAGCTGCAATACAATGATTTTTCACGCGATATCGAGCGGTTGAGCTTCCATCGCCTCGCGCATGAAGAGCTGGCGAATGCGCTGGCACCGGAGTCAGTCGATCTGATTGTAAGCTATTATGCCCTGCCTTTTACGCGTACAAATGCATTTGAGCCGCTATGGCAGTCTTTGCGGGCTGCGCTCAAACCAGATGGTATACTTTCGGTGAACTTGTTTGGGATGCATGATACATGGGCGCAAGAACGTATGGTTGGCGGTGTACTCCAAGCTAGTGGTATGACTTTTCATACTCGAGAAGAACTGGACGCTCTGTGTGACGGTATGACAGACGTGAGCATCATCGAGCGTGAGTATGATGGCTCGACGACAGCTGGTGAGTCAAAACACTGGCATACCTTCGACATCCAGGCGGTAGCATCATCGCACCACTCCTGATAATCGGGTATAATGGCGGGCATGACAGCCGGTAGAAAATATGATCCGACCAAGGTCGAACCAAAGTGGCAAGCCGTTTGGGAGCAGGCGGGGCTGTATCGTACGCCCGAGCCGCCTCAGCGCAAACTCTATAACCTAGTGATGTTTCCATACCCATCGGGGAATTTGCATATTGGTCATTGGTATAACTTTGGTCCAGCCGATACGCTAGGTCGATATGCGCGTATGCGAGGACATGATGTGCTGCAGCCGAATGGCTACGATGCATTTGGTCTGCCGGCAGAAAATGCCGCTATCAAGAACAGCATTCCAGCCGATGAGTGGACCGCAACGAATGTAGCTAATTTTCATCAGCAATATCTGCGCATGGGTGGCATGTACGATCTCGAACGCGAGGTCGACACCTCTCAGCCAGAGTATTATCGCTGGACGCAATGGTTATTCTTGCAACTGTATCACGCCGGCAAAGCCGTCCATAAGGATGGCCTTGTGAATTGGTGCCCCAAAGACAAGACAGTGCTGGCGAATGAGCAAGTTGTGCAGGGTGCCTGCGAGCGATGCGGTACCACCGTTGAGCGTAAGCAATTAAAGCAGTGGTACTTTACGATTACTGACTACGCTGATCGGCTCTTGCGAGATCTTGATGGGCTTGATTGGCCAGAGCGCGTCAAGCAGCAGCAGCGCAACTGGATTGGTCGCAGTGAAGGGGCGCGTTTACGTTTCAAGGTCTACGGTCACCCTGATGCTCAGCTTGAAGTCTTCACCACGCGACCCGATACGATTTTTGGCGCGACCTTTATGGTGATTGCCCCAGAGCATCCATTAGTCGATATGCTGACAACAGACGAACAGCGTTTGGCAGTCGATGACTACGTTGAGTGGGCGGGTAGTCGAACCGATGTAGATCGGATGGAAGCGAAGGAGAAAACCGGGGTGTTTACCGGTCGCTATGTAGTCAATCCGGCTAGTGGTGAGAAAGTGCCGGTTTGGATTGCTGATTATGTATTGATGGGCTACGGCACGGGGGCGATCATGGCTGTACCAGCGCACGACGAGCGGGATCATGCCTTTGCTAAGAAGCATAATTTACCGATCGTCGAAGTGATATCGGGTGGTGATGTCTACGAAGCAGCCTATGAGGGGGATGGCAAGCTGGTCCAGTCCGGACAGTTTGATGGTCTGAGCGCACCTGATGCCAAGCGTGATATTGTCGCCTGGCTCCATAAATCTGGCCTTGGCGAATCGGCCACAAATTATCGCCTGCGTGACTGGCTCATTTCGCGGCAACGATATTGGGGAACGCCGATCCCCATTATTTACTGCCCAGATTGCGGTATTGTGCCTGTGCCTGATAAGGACCTGCCAGTGGAGTTGCCAGTCGGTCAGCACTTTGATTCTTCCGGCCGATCACCACTCATCGATCATCCTGAGTTTGCACAGGTGAAGTGTCCACAGTGTGGCCATCGGGAGGCCCGCCGTGAGACTGACACAATGGACACATTTGTTGACTCGTCATGGTACTACCTTCGCTATCCAAACCCTCAGTACACAGATGGGCCATTTGATCCTCAGGCGGTTGCTGAATGGCTACCCGTCGATCGCTACATGGGTGGTGTCGAGCATGCCATTCTCCACCTCCTATATTCACGCTTCATCACTAAGTTTCTCTATGATCAGAAGCATGTGAGCTTTCCAGAGCCCTTCACGAAGCTGATCAATCAGGGTATGATCCTCG
>CAZDEK010000027.1:0-9914 GCA_964504625.1 uncultured Candidatus Saccharibacteria bacterium | reverse complement strand
ACAGATGATTATAAACATAAAATGAGTAAAAAGTCAATATAATGGTGGGCCCGGCAGGATTTGAACCTGCGACCAATCGGTTATGAGCCGACTGCTCTGACCGCTGAGCTACGGGCCCACAGCGCTCATTATTATAGAGCATCTGTTCCGGAGTGTGTCGCTTATGCTCGCTCAGACTAGATCGCCGCGATACAATAATGCCACTTTGCACCTACGAACGAAAAGGCAGCTACATGACGAAGCGCCCATATATCGGCGTCACTGGCTTCATGCATCCAACGGAAATCGAGATTGTTCAAGATCTGTTCGATCCAGCCGGCAGCCATCAGCTCATGGTTGGGTTGCTTGTCAGTGCTAAGAGTTGGCGTGGTCTACCTACTCGACATGCCAGTTGTTATCCTGATCCTGCACGTCTTGGGGAGCTGGTGGCTGCGGTAGATCCAGCGCGCGCGTTTGCTCTCGTGCATTACAACGCATTCGGTCCGGCCAGTCCTCCCAACTACGCCTCACGTAAGGAATGGCTGGATGATGAGGATGTGCTCTTTGATGACTGTATTGCAATATTGCGGAGACTGACCGATGGGTCGCCCGACATGGCCGAGAGGTTTGGTGGCTTCCAGTACAATTTCCCATTACCCAATCGAGCTTCGCTCTACTGGCTCGAGACGCGGCGAGAGAAGCGCTGTGGTACTCCTACCAGATCTGTCTTGCAGTTGTGGCCGAGACAGCTTGAAATGGTCCGACCTTTCTTGAATGACGATCGGGAGTGGTCCGAAGTCCTCGACTATCTCTATGCCTCGCATCGTCAAAATACGAACTTCTGGCCGTTTGGCACCCTGCTCTGTGATGCGTCTGGAGGCCAGGGTTGTGTGCTGAATCCGACCGAAGTGATCGCAAGTCTCGAGCCACTCATTCATCTCACGCAGCGCAAGACTGATCTCAATCTTGCTGTAGCGGGCGGCTTGTCGGCTGAGACAGTGCCAATTCTGAAGCCTGTCATTGAAACGTACCCTGAGCTCAGTATCGATGCGCAAGGTAGGCTGCGTGACGATCACGATCGACTTGATCTGGATGCTGTCCGACACTATGTCGAAGCGGCACTCAAACTCCTCTCCTAACGGAGGGGAGTTAGTATATGAGGTGTATACTAGTCTGGTATGGCGCTGATTAACGTCCACAATCTGCGTAAAACCTATGGTGACTTTAAAGCCGTCAAGGGTGTTTCCTTTGCGGTAAAAAAGGGCGAAGTCTTTGGCATCCTTGGGCCTAATGGCGCGGGCAAAACCACGACGCTTGAGATGATGGAGGGGATGCGTGACATCACCAGCGGTACAATTGAGGTCAATGGCATTAATGTCGCCGACGAGCCATACGCCGTGAAAGAGATCATTGGCGTGCAGTTGCAGAGCTCAAGCTTCTTTGAGCGCTTGAGCCTGGTTGAGATTCTGCACCTTTTCTCAAATCTCTACGCTGAGAACAAAGACCCGATGGAGCTTCTCGAGGAAGTTGATCTCAAAGAAAAAGCTAAAAATCAGGTGAAGGAGCTTTCGGGCGGACAAAAACAGCGCTTTTCGATCGCGGCCGCGCTCGTGAATGATCCGATCGTACTCTTCCTCGACGAGCCGACTACAGGGCTCGACCCCCAGGCCCGTCGTAATCTTTGGGACCTAGTGAAGCAAATCCAAGCCTCAGGCAAGACGGTCATTCTGACTACGCACTATATGGATGAGGCGGAGTATCTCTGTGACCGCATCGCCATCATGGATGAAGGCAAGATAGTGGCTTTAGACACTCCTCAGAAGCTCATTGAAGGCTTACTCAAGAAAGGGTTTAAGCCGAAACGGCAAGTCGCCAAAGCCAATCTCGAGGATGTGTTTATTGACCTAACGGGTAAGGAGCTGAGAGATTAGCATGAAGCCGCCATCCTCTTTTAAGCGAAAAGTCGAAGCACTTCATGCGTTGACGATTGCCAGCATCAAGATGTATGTCCGCAATACAACTGGACTCTTCTTCACGCTCTTCATTCCCATTGTCTTGATCATAATTTTTGGATTTCTGTTCAAGAATAATAATTTCAGTACGAAAGTCGCCGTTACGAATTACTCAAAGTCTGAGTTGTCACAGAAATTTATCGATGAGCTAAAAGGCGTCAAGGCGCTGAAAGTTCAGGAAGTAGCGGAAAGTACTGCGGCTGATGACTTAGGTCGTGGTAGGGTGGATCTGCAGATTATCATTCCAGATACGTTTGGCGAAGTGCAGATGCCGACGAGTCCCACGGGACGGCCGAGCCTAAAGCCAGCGTCCATTCAGACCTACTACAATGAATCGAATCCTGCGAATGGCCAGACGACGAATCTGATTATTAGCCAATTGGTTACCGGCTTTAACTCGGCAGTGAGTCAGGTGCCACCGATCTTTACGGTGAAGGCAGTCGGTGTGCGCACTAATAATCTCAGTCAGATAGACTTCTTCTTGCCGGGTGTGATCGCCATGAGTATCATGCAGCTGGGTATCTTCTCGGTAGCTTTTGCCTTTGTGGCGTACAAAACTACTGGACAGCTCCGGCGCATACAGGCAACACCGACACGTCCGACGCTGTTTGTATTCGCCCAGGGTATTACTCGCATGTTGATTACGATCGCGCAGGTTCTCCTTCTCTTAGGCCTTGGGATTCTCCTCTTTAAAGTCAAAATGATTGGTAATGTAGTTGGTTTTCTTGTGATGGCCACGCTGGGTGCGTACGTGTTTTTGTCGATTGGTTTTGCTATCGCCGGTTGGGCGAAAGACGAAAATCAGGCAACACCAGTGGCTCAGTTGATCCAGTTTCCGATGCTCTTTCTTTCCGGAGTGTTTTTCCCGCGCGAAGGCTTGCCAAACTGGCTCGAAAAGATTACCAACTATTTACCGCTGACATATCTCGTGGATGGTTTGCGCAAGATTGCGACTGAGGGCGCAAGCTTTTGGTCTCTCCGTGGTGATGTTATTGGCCTTATCGTATGGGGAATTGTTGCGTCGGTGATCGCGGTGCGCGTGTTCCGCTGGGAGTAGTACGATGAAGCGCCGGCTGCTGTTTGTACTTCTCTTGGCGCTTGGCCTATTCTTGCCACAGCTAACACATGCCGAATCAATCATGAGTCTAGATGTTCGGGTCGATATCACGAGGCAGGGTGTAGCCAACTTCATCGAGTCTATCGATTACATTTTCACCAGCTCTCGACATGGTATTTATCGAGATATTCCATTTTCGACGCAACTGCCTAATGGAAAATATCTCAACTACACTCTGGTATTTAGTGGTGTAACGCGCGATGGCAAGACCGAGCCGGCTGAGCAGTCGGATAATGGCGCATACCGTCGATTCAAGATTGGCAGCGCGAGCAGTACTATTCAAGGCGCTCATCTTTATCAAATCTCATACAGCCTTTCTCCGGTGGTACGCAAGGATCCAAAGGGGGATTACATTACGCTCAATTTGCATGGCACTGGCTGGGAAGTATCCGCCGACAAGATATCGGGAGTAGTCACATTGCCCGCCGGCATCGCGGTTCAGGATGCGGAGTGTTTTACAGGCCAGCAGGGCGAACGCGGCCGGCTGTGTAGCGTGGTGAAAAAGGATAATGTCGTAACGGTTACTGCTGACTCTGGACTGGCGGCACGCAACGGGCTCACAGTGGATATTCTCACGCCAGCCAATAGTTTTGAAGCTGGAGCCTACATCACCCCGAGCGATACTTCGACTGCCGTATCCGAGAACAAACAGAGCATTCCCTGGGTCTTTTTTGTGGTAGTGCTTATCGTGGTTGCATCTATGGTGCTTTTGGCAGTCCGTACTCTGCTCGGTGCATGGCGACGACATCAGGGCAAACGAGCCCAGACCGTGGTGGCGCAGTATGAAGCACCAGACAGCATGACACCCGGTGAGGTCGGACTCATTGATGACGAGGTTGGCGCAATGCGGGAAATTACGGCGACGATTATCGATCTCGCACGCCGTGGCTGGCTGAAGATCACCTACACACAAGATAAAGGCTGGCTCGGTACAAAGCAGAAGTTTATTTTTACCCAAAAGACTGGCAACGACGAGCTACAAATCTATGAAGTGACTCTCCTTAACGCGATATTCACCAGCGGTTCTCCGGTAGAGCTGGGTACTCTGAGTAAAACGGCCATGTCTACAGCTGTCTCGAGCGTACATACCAATCTCGCCTCACGCCTCAAACAGCGCGGCTGGTATAAACAGAGTCAGAGTGTATTCTCGGCAGAAAACCTCACGCCTGCTGGATATCAGGAGTGGGCGAAAGTAGAAGGTCTGAAGTTGTATCTCAATGTCGCCGAAAAAGATCGGATGAAGTTTGCTGAAGCGCCTGAAAGAACGCCAGAGCGCTTTACTAAGCTCTTGCCCTACGCGATCGCGCTGGGGGTCGAGAAAGAGTGGGCCAAGCAGTTCGAAGGTATCGACGTATCATCGGCTACGAGCGGTTGGTATAGTGGTAGCGATGTGGCAAATGCCTATGTCTTTGCCAATATGTTATCCAGCTCATTTGCGTCTAGCATCAATTCCTCATTCTCGCCACCAACCACAAGTGGTGGAGCGGGCGGTGGCTTCTCTGGTGGCGGTGCTGGCGGTGGTGGTGGAGGGAGCTGGTAACTTCTCAGCTTGCCAGATAGCGCTCGTGCTACAATGTGGCTATGCGCCCAAATTTACGCGACAGGATTTTTGATTACACGCGATTAGCCTTTTGGATAGGTTTGATTGCGACCATGTATGTGCTCGCGGCTTTGATTAATCTCAGCGCGAAGAATACTCAATTGCGAGAAAAGGCTGATCGTACCGAAGAGCAAGTAATTACCTTGCAGAATGACATTGATGATCTGAAGGCGCAGATCGATTATTACAAGACTGACGCTTATAAGGAGCGGTTTGCTCGTGAGAAGCTTGGGCTTCAGGCGCCAGGTGAATCGGTCGTGATTGTCGGGCGTGGTGATGCTGAGCGGCAGGTTGATAAGTCGCAGAGCCAGCAGCCAACGATTGCATTGGAGCCGAAATCACACCTTGAGGAGTGGGGGGAATTTCTCTTTGGCGCGCAGCCATGAGTGATTGACAAAGGCTCACAAAAGTCGTACCATAATCTTTGTGCCGCGGGGTGGAGCAGTTGGCAGCTCGTCAGGCTCATAACCTGAAGGTCGTAGGTTCGAGTCCTACCCCCGCTACCAAGAAAAATGACTCACGAATGTGGGTCTTTTTTCTTGGTAAAACTGTAACGTCGAACCGTAGCCGCCACGCCACGCACGGCGCAGACCTGTTTGCCATCACTCCTTGTGCAATTTCTAGCGTTATGAAGGCCGAGCCTTTGTAAAAAATCATGTATCATAAGAAGCATGAGTTTTGCTAGGCGTTTGGTGATATTGCTGGTGGTCGTTTCTGCCGTATGGCTGTATTCTGCTGGGCAGGCCCACGCAGCCAGTATCACAGTGGGAGGTGGTTGCAGCCTGAATAATGCCATTGACTCAGTGAATAACGGCGCCAATACAGGTGGCTGCACCCAAAAAGTACTAACCCTCTTATGCTGTTAATCATATAGCATAAGAGGGTTAGTGTGGAATAGCGGGTAAAACTATAGACCGAGCGATTCGTTCAAGGCTTGCTGAGATGTGACCACAGCAATTCCCGAGTTCTTGATCAGCTGGAGCTGTCGCGTGAGCGTAGCTTGGCTCACACTGTACGCATCGCCGGTGTTCCCTGCCACCTGGTGCCAGACGAAGACTACCCAACCATTCGAAGTCTTAGCTGCATTAAGCTGGGCCTGGATCTCAGCATCAGTGGTAGTGCTGAGGATCATAAAGCTCGAGACATTGTAGCGATTGAAGTTGCCCTTGGTATTCACATAGCCATCGCAGTTGCGCTGGTGTTGATACAGCGTCTGCACGATCATCGTGACAGTCGCGTTGTAGTCGCAGTACGGCGTAGCAAAGAGTCGTGTCGGTGTGCCAAGAAGCGTATCGAGATATGTCTTACTGGTCGTCAGCTCGGCCGAAACCTGACTAGAGCTCAAGCTAATTAAGCTCTTGTGATCGACAGTGTGTGAGCCGATATCGCCACGTGCTTTCCAATCTTTCACCTGCGCCGCAGTCATGTAGGTGCCTGCGCCATAGTTGGCGTTATTTACCACCGTATCGGTGATAATGTATTGAGTCGGTCGCCAGCCGAAGCTCTCGACAGTAGGCAAACCATACTGATAGGCACTTGTCCAGCCATCATCGAATTCTATAGAAGCGAGCGGTCGCGAGAATGGGCCGCTTGGTGCGGGAGGTGGCGTGGTTGGTGACGGTGGAGGGGTCGTAGGTGATGGCGGAGGGGTAGTTGGACTCGGTGCCGGCGATGTTGGCGATGGGGCCGGCGAGGTCGGTGACGGCTGCGTAGTGGTCGTCGGTGGAGGGGTTGTAGGTGATGGCGAGGTTGGTGAAGTGCTGGTCTCACCCTGCTTGACGAGACTATATTCGTCAGTCTGTAGCCAACCATTGCGTGCGATCAGATGATAAATCGTCAGCTGCTTGGCACCCACCGGTAGCGTAATGGTGTACTTCACCTGCTTCCAGGTCGTACTGCTAGCGGCCACGTCACCCAGCCACCAGTAGACCGTGGTGCCGTCCTGCATGATGATCTCGGCGTCGACTTCTGTGCGCACATTGGCCTTGTACCAGCTCGAGTAATCATATTTTTCGCCACCAGCCACCGCGACGGGAGTGCTTGGCTGCCAGCGAGCGTCACCATTAACATAATTGCTCACCTGCACGTAGGCCGAGCGAGTGCCGGTTTGGGCGCCACCTGATTTGATCGAGAACGCTGCCTTCAGAGAGCCCCAGGATGAGGACACCCAGCTAGTCGCAGCTGTGGTGGTACCAGCCTCAAGTGAATTATTGCTGATCAGATTCCCGGCCGCCTGGGCAGTAGCGACCATACACGCGGCGGCAACGACGATGCCGAAGATGATAGCGAATAGCTTTGCTCTCATGATGCCCTCCTTTACCTATTACACGCCTGAGTATAGGAGCCTCCAGATAGGATAGATAGATGACAAAATACGAAAGTTTGAGTCAATTTTCGTGTAAGTGTTTGCTTATGCTTGATCGTCTGGCGCGCCGATAGTATCGACTGGCAGCCGATGATGAATCTGCAATTCATCCTCAACGGCGATTTTTCTAGTCGCTGAGATGACCCTTGCCGTCAGCACCGATCGCCTATTGCGATGGCGAAGGAACGCAAATGCTGCAAAACAGCCGCCTAAGATAACAGCCAGACCACCGCCAAATGCTCCAACTCGGGGAAGTTGCAACGGCGTTTCGCCCCCTGGGTTAACCGTCGGGCTCGGTGAGGCGGATGGACTCGATGTCGGCGAAGGACTCACACCGCCATTTGATTCAGTAACATAGCCGATTTTATTACCAAACAGCTGCGTGAACCAGATGTTATTATCAGGTCCCATCGCTAAACCATACGGATAGGCATTGGCAGTCGGTATCGGGAGTGTATCCACCACATTACCCGATGTATCCAGGCTCATAATGGCATTACCACCTGCACTCAGGTCATTGAACCAGAGCTTACCATCTAAGCCAGCGATAATAACAGAAGGCAATACACCAACAGCTAAGCTATATTCAGTGATGGTACCGCTGGGAGTGATTTTACCTATACGACCCGCTTGCTCAGCAAACCACAGGTTGCCATCCGGACCGGTCGCGATGCCTGTTGGAAGACTGTTCGCTTGTGGTAAGGCGTATTCCGTTACCACGCCACCCATGGTGATTTTGCCGATCTTATCATTGAGCTGATCTGTAAACCACAGGTTGCCATCCGGACCAGCCGTGATAAGTGTTGGCTGGCCCGAAGCAGTAAATCGCGTGATGACACCCGATGGCGTGATGCGTCCTATCGTCCCGTCCTTTGAAAGCGCAAACCACAGATTACCGTCTGGGCCAGCAACGATACCGATAGGCTCACGGCTGACTGGGTCACCGAGAGGATACTCGGTAATCGTGCCAGATGGGGTGATCTTACCGATTGCGCCAGCGGTCTGCAGAGTGAACCATAGATTACCATCCGGACCTGGAGTGATCACCATCGGCAATTGGCCAGCTGAGGGCAGTGCGAACTGTGTAACTGTGCCGCTTGGCGTCATGCGACCAATGTAATCGCCGCCAGCACCAGTAAACCAAATATTATTGTCTGGGCCAGTCGTCAGGCTTATGGGACCCGAGCTAGCAGGTAGATTCAGCTCAGCAATGATAGAAGCGGCGTGCGTGCGCAATGGCGCAAGTAAGCCGAAAACCACCATCAATGCAGCCCAAACAATCTTCCAATGATATTTATGCTTGCGCAGTCGAGTCGGCAACATCGAGTCTCACATATTCCTCTCATGCTACTATACACCGGAATTAGATATTTGCCTCATGATCTGACACGAAACACACAGAATCGGCTCGCATGAGAACAAGCCGCTTCTTTGATGACTGCGGGTGGAATAATGGCTACGCCAATGTAGCTTTTGACACTCGGCAAACTCGTCTTGCCACAGTTTCGCCTGCATGTCTCAGCTATGGAAGCTACCACCGGTGGTTCGCACAAAATACTCATACTAAAAACCCGTCATGAGACGGGCTTTTAGTATGGTGGCTGCGGGTGGAATCGAACCACCGACCTTTGGCTTATGAGTCCACTGCTCTAACCCCTGAGCTACGCAGCCATGTATTCAATTGTATGTCGCCAACGATACTCAGAAAAAGTGGTTAGAGCAGAAGATTCTGATCTGCTCGCTGACGCGAGACAACCCCTGAGCTACGCGACCGTATGTCTAATTGCATGTCGCAACTCTCATTATACCGAGCGACAACCGGCTGATGATACCAGATTACGGAATATTTGACTAGCCTCGAACGCGAGTGGCATTATCATTGGAGGCCTTAATCCATCAGATCGTAACCTAATCTCTGGTAATGCTGGTCCGGCTGGCTATCCGACTTGCTCCTGGGATATCAAAGGAAATTATGTTGGGGTAGATAAGACTGGGGTAACTGCATTACCGAATTCTACCAGCAGCAATGCTGGTGCATTTTCGATAGATGATTGCGGAGGAACGATTGTTGGTGGCCCCGAAGATGGTGCATCGAACGTTATCTCCGGAAATGCTAGTTACGGAATCGCACCATCAAACACGCCAAATCTGCGAATTGAAGGAAATTATATTGGTACCGACTACACCGGCGCGCAAGCTCTTCCAAATCTAGTCGGCATCATTATCAATGGTGACCAGACCAACGCATTGATTGGTGGCACGACCGCGGCCACTCGTAATGTTATTTCTGGTAATACTTTAGCTGGTATCATCAGTGGCTCGACCGGCCCACTGCATATTGAAGGAAATTATATTGGGCTCGATGTGTCGGGTATGGATCCAATCGCGAATGGAGCAGGTATTATTCTCGCTGATGATAGCTTTGTGGGTGGCGGAGTGGCTGCACGCAATGTTATTTCAGGTAATACGTACTTCAATGTTGGTTTGCAGGGGATCTTAGCGCCTGGCAGTGGAGCTATTATCTCTGGTAACTATATTGGCACCAATACCAATGGTGACGTTGACGCCGCGATTACTGCCGCCCAAGGAGAAGGGGTGCGGGTATCAGCTCAGTATAGTGGTGCATTGATTGGCAAAGCCGACAGTGTCGCTGGTACTATCGGCAATCGAATCGCCGGTAATCGAGGGAGCGGCGTAGCGATCCGTCAGTACGGCGTTGTCGGAGTGGGTGATTTTGCCCCCACAAAAAGTTCTGTATTGGGCAACGAGATCTATGGCAATGTATCGGGTGGCCCAATCGCATCGGCGCAGGGGCTTGGCATCGATATTTATACAGCTACT
>CAZDEK010000026.1:0-10248 GCA_964504625.1 uncultured Candidatus Saccharibacteria bacterium | reverse complement strand
GACAACTGCGGTCGACACTACCACCACTTCAGGCTTCGGTGGTACGAGTGAATTCTCGCAGGCCAAACCGATCGCTGTCAGCCTTACGGCAGCTCCGACCAGCAATGAGACTCTCGCAAATACTGGGCGAAGTGTCATTTGGTACATTATTGGTATGACGGGCATTGCACTCATTGGCTGGTGGGTTGGAGTGTGGCAATTCCGCGCCCGGCACTAAGACATGCACATCGGCTAGCACTTCCAGTACAATAGGACTACATGCTCAAGCGTTTTCATGAAACTATCGCGCGCGATGGCCTCTTGCCGGACGATGCTAGTTTGATAGTGGCTGTATCAGGCGGCTTAGATTCGGTTGTACTCCTTGATCTCTTGCAGCAGCTGCGATCAGAGACTGGCTGGCAGTTAGTGGTAGCGCATTTGGATCACAATCAGCGCGAAGAATCCTATGCGGATGCCCAGTTTGTCGGTCAGTTGGCAGACCGGTACGGTCTCAGGTTTGTGCTTGGCGTATTGCCGCGCGAGTCGCAAACTGAGAATCGCTTACGGCAAGCCCGCCATAGCTGGTTAGAAGATGTCCGTCGAGATGCGGGAGCGGACTACATCGTAACGGCGCATCATCGGGGGGATCGGCTGGAAACTGCGGCTTGGCATGCCATTCGCGGCAGTGATCGACATGGTCTCACGAGCTTGGGCGCACGGCGCGGTGTGATTGTACGGCCGCTGATCGGTTTCGGACGCGGCGATATCATCACCTATGCGGCCTCTCGCGGGCTGGCTTGGCGTGAAGATAGCACGAATGCCGACCGTCGCTTTACACGAAACACCATTCGTCATGAGCTCATGCATTATGCACCCACCCGAGATGTCGATTACCATACGAATCTCGCTGGTTGGCTTGATCATCTCGAGGGTATTAACGTGCGGATTGATCGCAAGCTCGATATGTTGGCTCATGAGATTACCCGGCCGATTGAGGGTGGCTTTGCGCTCCGCCGCACAGTTTTTTTACGACTCAATCCACTGGTTCAGCTCAATCTGATTTCGCATTTAGCACGACAGTTGACGGGTGGTCGAGGCCTCACCGAACGCAATCTTGAGGCTGCTTTGCGCTGGCTGGCTACTGGACCGAGTGGTAGTATTTCGGACGACCTGCCTGGCTTGCTGCTCCTTCGAGAATATGATACAGTGAAGTTCGTCTTGCGTTCGGCGCCTGTAGCTCAAAATCTGCCTGTCGAAACGCAATTGATGGCTTTCGACACGCCCATTCACATCGGCCGGTTCGAGTTGACGCTAGGGGAGCGCGGTGAGGAAATAGCTCATGGAGATTTACTGATTCCTCAAACGTATTTCGTCCGCACCTGGCAGCCCGGTGATCGGGTGCAACCGGTGGGGATGTCCGGCTCGAAAAAAATTCAAGATGTATTTGTAGATCGTAAAGTTCCTCGCAGCGAGCGCTTGATGTGGCCCATCATCGTGACGGCCCGCAATGAAGTCGCGTTAGTGCCACAGCTGGCACGTGATCGGCGGTTTGCACCGAAAGGGGTGGATGCTCCGGCGCACGCTTTGCATGTAAAGGTGGTGTAGATGCTTAAGAAGATTCCGAAGAATGTCATATATGTATTGGTAGGCTTGGCGGTCTTAGCTGGCCTGCTCCTGCTTGGTGAATCAAATCAGCCGAAGCCGCAGCAGGTTTCGCTCTCGAAGGTTTTAGAAGAGGTTAAGCAAGATAAAGTTGAGTCAATCGAGGTCAATACCGATCAGCTCATTGTCACACTGAAGGACGGCGCCAAGCAGGAAGCGTTCAAAGAGCGGACTGCTTCACTTACTGATTATGGGGTCGACTACTCAAAGGTACGGGTCGAGCCAAAAAACCCCGACGATGGATCGAGCCGCTGGCTGGATGCACTCTTTGCTTTCTTGCCAGTCGTCTTCATTATCGGCTTCTTCTACTTCATTATGCGGCAAGCACAGGGTCAGAATAATCAGGCCATGAGTTTTGGTCGTTCAAAAGCCCGGGTGGCAGGCATGGATCAGGAAAAGATCACGTTTACCGATGTGGCTGGCGCGATTGAGGCTAAGCAAGAATTGCAAGAGATCGTCGAATTTTTGAAATATCCACGCAAATTTGAGGCTCTGGGTGCAAAAATTCCGAAGGGCGTGTTGCTGTTTGGATCACCGGGAACTGGTAAAACCCTTATGGCTCGTGCTGTGGCTGGGGAGGCTGGTGTCCCATTTTTCTCGATCTCCGGTTCCGAGTTTGTTGAGATGTTTGTTGGAGTCGGTGCTAGCCGGGTGCGCGACTTATTCGCTCGTGCCAAGAAGAACTCGCCTTGTATTGTCTTTATCGATGAGATCGATGCGGTTGGTCGTCAGCGTGGGACAGGTCTTGGCGGTGGACACGATGAGCGCGAGCAAACCTTGAACCAAATTTTGGTTGAAATGGATGGTTTTGAGCAAGGTACGAACGTTATCGTGATGGCAGCAACAAACCGACCCGATGTGCTGGATCCAGCACTGCTCCGGCCAGGCCGTTTTGATCGCCGTGTCACTATTGACCTGCCCGATATGCAGCAGCGCGAGGAGATTTTGGGAGTTCATACGAAGAAGAAGCCTCTCGAAAAAGATGTTGATCTCGGTGAGATCGCTCGCAAAACGCCTGGAGTGTCGGGTGCTGATCTCGCAAATATCGCTAACGAGGCGGCTATCTTCGCAGCTCGGGCCGATCGAAAGAAAGTGGCGCAACGCGACTTCCATGAAGCGGTAGAAAAGATTGCGCTTGGACCTGAACGGAAGAGCCACATTTTGAATGAGAAGGAAAAGAAAATCACAGCCTATCATGAGGCCGGTCATGCGCTCTTGTCGCATCTCTTGACGCACTGTAATCCAGTACATAAGGTGTCGATCGTGTCGCGCGGTATGGCGGGTGGTGTCACCTGGAGTCTACCAGTCGAAGATAAGCACCTGCACTCTGTAGCTGATTTCAAAGATGATATTGCGATGAGTCTGGGTGGCCGTACAGCAGAGAAGTTGGTCTTTGGTGATGTTACGACGGGCGCCGAATCTGACTTGAAGCACGCGAATGATCTAGCGCGTCGTATGATCACGGAGTACGGTATGGGCCGTGAGCTCACGAACCAAGTTTTTGGCAGCCATGAAGGCTCGGTATTTTTGGGCCGCAGCTTTGCAGAAGGTCGCAACTACTCTGAGCAGACGGCTGATAAGATCGATGATGAGGTAGCGAAGATCATTGCAGAGGCATCACAGCGTGCCGAAAAGACGATCAAGGAACATCGTCATAAGCTCGATGAGATTGCTGAAAAGCTGATCAAGGAAGAGACGATCGAGGGCAAAGAATTCGCCGCACTGTTTGAAGAGATCGACGAGTCAAAAGCTCCCGCCAAGCCGAAAAAGAAGGTAGAATAACTAACAGAGTTGTCGTGCGGCTGACGCGCCGCTGAGGATGGTCGCGAGCCAGGCGAATGGTGCCCTAGCTAGCGACCACCTTTCATTAGGTGTCATGCTTTTCCAAATATGAAACGTTCCGTCAAAAACATTTTGAGCCGAATCAATAAGCGCCGGTCCATCTCGGTATCGGCGGCTTTGATTTCGCTCTCGTACCTATTGAGCCGGTTGCTTGGATTGGTGCGGGATCGCTTATTGGCTTCTAATTTTGGCCTTTCACCACAGGCTGATGCGTATGCGGCCGCATTCCGTATTCCTGATCTGCTCTTTACTCTTCTGGTGTCAGGTGCTTTTGCAGTTTCGTTTATTCCAGTCTTTGTGAGCTTTCTTGAGAAGAAGAAGATCGATGAGGCTTGGGATGTAGCTAGTACACTCTTTAACCTCATTATTCTCTTCACGGTCGGTTTTGGTATTTTTGCCTTCATTTTTGCTGGTCCATTAGTGAAGATTATTGCACCCGGCTTTGATGCCGAACGCACTCAGCTGACGATCAATCTCACGCGCATCATGCTGGTGACGCCGTTGCTGTTTGGTATTTCCTCCGTGTTCGGGGCAGTCCAGCAGGCTTTTCAAAGGTTTATATTGTTTGCGCTAGCTAGTGTCTTTTATAACCTCGGTATCATTTTCGGCATTCTGTTTTTTGAGCCGATGTTTTCGGTACCAATCTATGGTGTGGCTTGGGGTGTTGTTGCTGGAGTTGCTTTGCAGGCGATCATGCAGGCGTTCGGGGTGATTGGTTTGGGGTGGAAATATAGCTTGAAGATCCGGTTTTGGGATCCTGCCGTTGGTAAAGTCATCAAGCTCATGATCCCGCGTTCGCTTGATCTTGGACTTGAACAAATCAATACGATTGTCGAAACGGCGATTGGTTCGCAGCTGGCCGCTGGCTCACTCTCGAGCTATTACTTTGCCAATAACCTCAAGAATGTGCCACTGGGTTTGTTTGGCGGTGCGATTGCAACGGCTATATTTCCAACGCTCATTTCAGCAGCGAATTCGAAGAGTCCGCATCGCCTTAAGAGTGAGATTGTACGGACAGTACAGCTGGTACTTTTTTTCGTCATCCCGGCTGCAGCCGTAGCGGTGATCATGCGAGGCTATATCGTGCGTTTGCTCTTGGGTTTCGGTGATCAGACTACCGCCGATGTACTGGGTTGGTTTGCGGGAGTGATTGTGTCTCAAAGTGTCTTCTTTATTATTTGTCGTGTGTTCTATGCGATGGAAGATACGAAGACGCCGCTCTTTACGAGTATATTTACGCTATTCTTGAATATTGCTTTAAGCTACGCATTCGCGCGGGAGTTTGGTACTCCTGGCCTGGCGATGGCCTTGTCGCTAGTCTCAACAATTGAGCTGGCTATTCTGATGATCCTTTTGCGACGAAAGATTGGCAGCTATGGCTTGAAAGGGATTATGCAGACTGGGCTGAAGATTTTTGCCGCTTCACTAGCGATGGCTCTATCGATGTATGCTTTGATTCAAACCCTCTTTCCGTTGTATCGCGAAGATCTTGGATGGCGAGTTTTGGCGCCAAAGTTCTTCTTGATCTCCAGTGTTGGTTTAGTGGTATATGGCTTAGCAGCTTGGCTGCTAAGGATTCGCGAAGTGCGCGTGGTCGGCCGTCTGGTGCGCTCGCGTTACCGTAAGCGTCTGCGAAAGTTGATCGGTGCCTAGCATGGCTATTCGCAACTTTTGTATCATCGCGCATATCGATCACGGTAAGTCGACGCTAGCCGATCGTCTGCTCGAGATCACCGGTACCGTCGACAGTCGCGACATGAAGGCTCAGCTACTGGATACCATGGAACTCGAGCGCGAGAAGGGGATCACGATTAAGTTACAGCCGGCTCGGATGCAGTGGCGGGGTGTGGAGCTGAACCTCATCGATACACCAGGCCATGTTGATTTTAGTTACGAAGTCAGTCGCTCGCTTGAAGCGGTGGAGGGGGCTATTTTGGTAGTTGATGCTAGCCAAGGCATTCAGGCCCAAACTTTGGCCAATGTGTATATGGCCATCGAAGCTGGTCTTACGATTATTCCGGTGATGAATAAAATTGATCTGCCAGCGGCTGAACCAGAACGTGTGGCTGGAGAAATTGGAGCGCTGCTGGGTGTGGAGCCCGCAAGTGTACTAAAGATTTCGGCGAAGACCGGCGAGGGTGTTGAGGCTTTGCTGGATACTGTGGTCGAGCAGGTGCCGCCGCCAGTTGTTGAGCCAGGTGACACCCAGGCTTTAATATTTGACTCGGTCTTTGATGGGTATCGGGGTGTGATTCTGTATGTGCGGGTGATGCGCGGAGATATCCCAGCCGGTGCCGAGATTCGGCTCTTGCAATCTGGTAGTCGGTCGCTAGCGCTTGAAGTCGGGCATTTAACACCGGCACGAGCGAGTGACGAGAGGCTGTCCTGTGGTCAGATCGGCTTTATTACTACGAATATTAAGTCTGTTCAGTTCGCGCGGGTAGGCGACACTGTCTCGTTGGCAACCGGATCGGCAGAAGCATTACCGGGGTATAAGAAGGTCCAGCCGCTGATCTTTGCGAGTCTCTATCCAACGAGTCAGGAAGAATATCCGAAATTGAAAGATTCGCTGGATAAGCTAGCACTGAATGATGCTTCGCTGACATATGCACCGGAGACCTCGCAGGCACTTGGCTTTGGTGTGCGGATCGGCTTTCTCGGGCTCCTGCATTTGGAGATTATCAAAGAGCGCCTCGAGCGGGAGTTTGATCTTGATCTTATCGTGACGAGTCCCAGCGTGAGTTATGAAGTGACATTGACGAATGGGCAGATGGTGACCATCGAGCAGGCGAGCGCGCTGCCGGATCAGTCTATGATTGCGTCGATTGCCGAGCCGTGGGTGCGCGGCGAGATTGTTGTGCCGGCGACTTATATTGGTGCGGTGTTGCAACTCATTGTTGAGGCGCGCGGTCGGCATACGAAGCTCGAATACCTGGACGCCAGTCGGGCGGTAGTCGGCTTCGAAGCCCCACTCGCGGAAATCATTACTGATTTTTATGACGAGCTAAAGAGCCAGACGTCGGGCTTTGCGTCTTTGTCGTATGAATGGGATCGCTATGAAGTGGGGGATCTGGTGCGCGTTGACGTGCTTCTGGCGGGGGAGAAGGTGGACTCGCTCGGCAGCATCGTGGCTCGATCAAAGGCAGATGCGTGGGGTAAGCGCATCACTGAGCGTTTGAAAGAAGTGATTCCAAGACAGAATTTTGAAGTGGCGATTCAAGCGGCCATTGGTTCGAAGGTCATCGCACGCGAGACGCTGTCGGCTTTGCGCAAAGATGTCACAGCAAAGTTGTATGGCGGTGATGTCAGTCGTAAGAAGAAGCTCTTACAGAAACAGAAGAAGGGTAAGGCGCGTATGAAGCAGATCGGCAAAGTGTCGCTGCCGAGCGACGTCTTCATGCAGCTGATTCGTCGCGACTAGTTTTTCACTCCATAACCCGCTACACTGCTAGCATAAGCGGAATATCCTATGAGTATGCACCAACGGCGCAAGGGTAGTGCCTCAATAATTATTATCATTCTCTTGCTGTGCGTGATCATTGGGCTGGTGATATGGTATGCATTCTGGGGGAAGCCAAAAGCGCAAAAAGTTCAATCACCAAATAGTAGTCCTGTAGCGACAAAAAGCCAGGACCCTTATGCGAATTGGAAAACTCTAGAAAGTAAGTATGAAAAGATATCATTTAAATATCCGGCTGATTGGCGGTTCACGGACCTATCTTCCGACAACGGAGCGCAAACTGTTAAAGATGAGAAAATCCCTGGGCCTTATGAACATTTTTATCTGACTGCTCCAAGCGGATTAGTTATGGAGTATCAGACCCATATTATGGGATTGGGAGGCTCGTGCTTCAAAAAAGGTGAGAGTGATAAGCCTGAAGAACTGTGTCCTGATGTTGAAACGGTTGATGCTACCGCTATCAAGGCGGTACCAGGGCTCTATATTGTCGGCACTGAGATAAGGGATACGACATCAAAGCTCGTCATGTCCCGTTCGCTTTCTTGGATTTCTACAGTCGGTAGTGTCAAGGTGCCTAAAGTAGGAACGGAGCAAAATGTATATCCTTACTACCCACTTTTTCATGTCGGTGGGACGGCCAAATTCACCGATGGTCAGGTATATCCTAGCACCATGAAAATAACAACAAATTTGCCTTATCCAACACTACTCCCTACAAAGCCAGAGGATAATAAGCTATTGATGCGTAATTTATCAACAGCTCAGTTCTTTCAGCAGGCTGATTGGGTGACGGCTCGCAAGATTCTTGAATCGGCTCAGCCACTCTAGATATCATTGACCAATGCCTGATACCGCTTAACCTTGACATGAAATTGCTCAAGCTAGCATAGTAGGCGCCATGAAGTGGCGGATAGCACTCTTCTTGGCCCTTGGGCTACTCTATTATGGTTATGTTCGTTCAACTGGCGACAAAGCCATGCAGGCTTTTGATACCTGGAAATATAGTTACCTTACAACGATTGATAAGGCGGCAGCGGGTGAAGTACCGAGTCCGCCCCCGAACGTCAGCGCTCTCATGAACGCTACGGCCTCACGCTAAGTTCTCCTCTGGCGAGGCTATGCCTGTGAAGAAACAGCCCCTTCTTGAAGAAGGGGCTGAGTGGTTTAGCGCTGTCGTTTTGCCTTGGATGTGCGGGAATTGATGGGAGAAGGTGCGGCTTGGGTGTAGTCGACATCGGGATCGGTGGCTTTTCCGAGCCGGCGGATGCTGGAGTTGAACTTGCGGGCTTCGACACCTCCTCGGTGCCATGACTTACGACGCTTCTTACTTTTGCCTTTCTGGCGATGTCCCATGATTACTCCTGGGTAGGTGCTGGAGGTATAGAAAGCACTACTATACCATATATAAGGATACTAGTAAATATAATTGAATTCAGATTGGTTGACCCAGCGGTAGCTGATGCGGTTCCAGCCGACGTAATTCATCTCAGAAACATAGACGCGCCCATCTTCCTCGACGCGCTCGACATAAGCAACATGGCCGTAGCGACCTACAGTGGTTTGGGCTATCGCCCCCGGACGGGCGTATTTGCCAGTTTGATAGCCGGCAAGACGGGCTCGGGTCAGCCAATCCCGCGCATTGCCCCAGTTCTGCGGGATGGGTCGACGCTTGGCGACATAGAAGGTGCACTGCCCATAGGCATAACCCGTCGAGGTGTACTGAATGCTCTGTGATGGTGCATTCTCATTGTCATTATTAAAGGGTGGCAAACCAGATTGATTGGCACTTGGATTCGGTGTTTGGCTGGGCTGTGTTGGTGTCGGGGTCGGCTTGAGCGTCTGCACCGGGCGCTGCGTGCTTTGCGTACTGGTAGAAGTGGCGGGTTGACCACTACGATTAGCAGCACTCAAATACGCCAGCCCCTTATTTTCAAACTCGGCTCGACTAGCCTGAAAGAAAAACCCAAATGCGATAAAGTAGGCTACGATTAACACAGCTGCCTTCACATGGGGTGGGGCAGTACGGACGGCGTCGATCGTACGTGCGAAGCGCGAGCGTTTGACGCGGATAGTCTGTCGGTGGGCAGTCAAGGCCAACCGTTGTTCATAAGAAGCTACATTCATAGCGGATAGTCACCAGCATCTGGCGAATGGACTATATTACCACCAAAATAGTGTATTTGCAAGGATTATTTCCTGCGAGCTTCAAGTGTTGTAGCGTATGCTAGTATTTCGATGTGGTACCATAAGCGTAATGAATGCTGAAACCTTGTTTTTCTTGCTGAATTTTCTGGCGGCTTTCGGCTGGCTGCTCCTGATTATCACACCGTATAGCCGCCTGACCGGCAAGCTCGTCTTGCGACCAATAATCCCGGCCATTCTTGCATTGTTGTATCTGTCGCTGATCGGTATAGTTTTGCAGCGCGGCGTGCAGGTGCTCGACTTTTCGCTGATGGGATTGGCCGAGTTTGCGACTGATCCTTGGGTCTTCGTACTGGGTTGGGCTCATGTAGTCTGCTTCGATCTGATGGTCGGCGTGTGGATGGCGACGGATGCTCGACGACGACAGATTCGTCATCGTTGGATGATCATACCTTATCTGTTGACATTCATGCTCGGGCCGATCGGGCTATTGGTATATCTGGGGATGACGCAACTGGCTCGAAAGTCCAATTAGCACTCTTGACGTCCGAGTGCTAATCGCACTACAATTACATTACTAGCACTCATGTGAGGCTAGTGCTAATATGGGTGCAGCAGCAGAGCCGGATTCACTCCTGACGAGCACGAAGCGACCCTCTGACAACAGCTTTTGATGATTGTCTGGAGGCTTCCGACTCTGAAACACCCACTTTACGATTATGACAGAGCGCCAAAACGCTATTCTCGCTGAGATTATTCGCCTGTATGCTGCCACCGCCGAGCCGGTTGGGAGTCATGCGTTGGCGGAGGTTTTTGACGTCAGTTCGGCGACGATTAGAGCTGAAATGTCGGCTCTCGAGCGCGATGGCTACATCTACCAGCCACATATTTCGGCTGGCCGCGTTCCGACTGATAAGGGCTATCGCTATTATGTAAATCGCTTGCGCGATGGCGAATTAGCGCCTACTAACCGCACCATTGAGACTGTCGAGAAGCGAGTGGCGTCGCTCAAAGATCGAGTCGATCAAGCCATTAAAATCGCGACCGAAACGCTTTCGGACCTTACGTGCAACACAGCTTTTGCTACGCTATCGGATACCATCTATTTTCACGGGCTGCACCAGCTCTTTTCACAGCCGGAATTCGTCGATCAGGTACGAGCC
>CAZDEK010000025.1:0-10252 GCA_964504625.1 uncultured Candidatus Saccharibacteria bacterium | reverse complement strand
CGAATGGCTTCAAGCTCACCATGCTCTCCGACAGCCCGAATGAAGTGGGTGGGTATAAAGAAGTCATCTTTGAAGCCACTGGCGCGGCGCCCTATGCCGCTTTCAAGTATGAATCGGGCGTACATCGAGTACAGCGCGTTCCAGCGACCGAAAGCCAAGGTCGAATCCACACCAGCACCGTAACGGTGGCGGTACTGCCGGAGGCCGAAGAGACCGAACTCGAGATCGCCGATAACGAAATTCGCGTTGATGTGTATCGAAGCTCCGGGCATGGTGGCCAGTCAGTCAACACAACTGATTCGGCTGTCCGTATCACTCACTTGCCAACCGGCATCGTCGTTACCTGTCAGGATGAGAAGAGTCAGATCAAAAACCGCGCCAAAGCCATGAATGTCCTGCGCTCACGGTTACTTGCACTCGAAGAGGAAAAACGCCGCCAAGCACTCGGTGACGCACGTTTGAGTCAAATTGGTACCGGCGACCGCTCAGAAAAGATTCGCACGTATAACTTTCCACAGGATCGCATCACCGATCATCGCATTGGCTTCACGACGCACGGGCTCGCGAAATTCATGGACGGTGGACTCACCGAACATCATGAAGCGCTGCGCCAAGCTGATATCGAGCGTGCCCTCGAACAATCCACATGACGATTCGTGAACTCCTAGAAATCATCACTGATCAGTTAAAAAGCGCGGGAATAACTGGCGCCCGTAGCGATGCCGAAATCTTGGTGGCTGACGTTCTCAAACAGGATAAAGCATGGCTGCTTGCACATCGCGATGAGAAGTTGACGCATGCAGTAACAAAGAAAATCCAGCAATTAGCACATCGCCGGGCCTCCCGGGAACCGATGAGCTATGTACTGGGTCATCGCGAGTTTGTTGGCCTCGATTTCAAGATCGACCATCGCGCTCTCACACCACGTGTCGAAACCGAGACGATCGTCGCCGAAGTCGCTAAAAGAGCGCCTCAGGGCACCAGCCTCCTAGATATCGGCACTGGTTCAGGTGCGATGGCCATCGCTCTCAAACACCTCCGGCCAGATATGCAAGTCACCGCCAGCGAAGTGAGCACGGAAGCACTTGATTTAGCTCGGGAAAATGCCGCTCGACTGCTGTCAGCTACAGACATCACGTTTCTTAATTCTGATCTCTTCAGCAATATTCCCGACCAATTCGATGTGATTGTGGCTAATCTCCCCTATGTGACGCGCGAGATGGAGCTCATGCCTGAAGTGCAAAAGGAGCCTGACGAAGCACTATTTGGTGGCGCCAATGATGGCCTGGATCTCTATCGGAGATTTTTCGAGCAATTACCCCCGCATCTTACTGTCGATGCTCAGGTCTGGATAGAATCTGACCCATGGCAACAGCCAGCCCTGATTAAGCTGGCTGAGGCTACTGGGCTATCGCCCATTTTCCAGGATTATTTTATTCTCGGCTTTGAGAAAACGTCTTAGCTACTGATTGCTCTGGGTCTGCGGAGCTTCTTCGAGCTTGACCTTGATATCCTGCTCGCGTCCATCACGGTACACAGTCACTGTCACTGTATCACCAACCTTCTGCTTGGAAACGACATTTTGCAATGGGTTCTCAGAAGTAATCGCTTGACCGTTAATTTTAGTCACGATATCACCTTCACGTAAGCCAGCTTTAGCAGCCGGACTGTTCGGCACAACTGCTAAGGTATTTGTATCGCCACGGAGCAGCGCACCCTCTTTGATACTCAGATTATTGCGCTGGGCGAAGCTATCGTTAATCATCACGTAACGTACACCCAGGTATGGCCGGACTATTGTCCCACGGGCAACGACCGAGTCTAGCGCTGATTTTACTTCATTGATCGGTATCGCGAAACCAATATTTTGCGCCGTTCCACCAGCCACAGCCGTATTGATACCAATGACCTGTCCGTCGATATTCAGCAGCGGACCACCTGAATTCCCAGGATTAATCGCCGCATCAGTCTGGAAAAGGTTGGTCAGCGTTTCAGAATTACCTTGACCATCTGACGCCTGAACTGGACGCTTTTTCCCGGAAATCACACCAGTCGTGACGGTGTTGTCGTATTCACCAAGGGCATTCCCGATCGCAATCGCCCGTTGGCCGACTTCAACCCTATCTGAATCACCAAGTTCGGCAGCCGGCAAACCACTAGCATTCACCTTCACAAAAGCAATGTCATTGGTCGGATCAGTCGCCAGCACCTTTCCGTCATACTGCTTACCATCAGTCGCAGTTACTGTCACGGTAGATGCACCTTCGATGACATGTTTATTCGTAAGGATTAAACCATCTTCTTTGACAATGACCCCAGTACCAGCACCTTTTTGCTCTTGGGTGCCAAAGAAGCTTTGCACTTGAGAGCTAGTATTAATGCTGACCACGCTCGGACCAACTTTCTTCACCAGATCGATGACGGCCGAATTTTCTTGCAAGGTCACTTGCTTTGACTGTTCTACCGTACTGCGCACCGAAGCAGGCACAAAACGCATATAGAGACCAGCACCCAAGACACCAGCTACGAAAGCTATGATTGCCATAACCAGCCAGCTTGGGCTAGCGTTAGGAGCAGAGCGTTTCGGAGGAGGGACGAGACGTACCGTTTCCGCCGACTTTCGGGCCGGGGGTTTTGCCGGTATCTTCTCCTGTTCTGTTGTAGACTCTGCCATGATTCCTCCTCATTATCCTTTAGTGCTTATTGTTCATCGTTGAGTCTCGAGACTACCAGCCCGAGAACACAAGTAATGCGAGCAAAACGGCTGTGCAAACTACGCCATATTCTACCACTAAGCGCTTCGTGAGCTTACGACGGCTATGCAACATGAGCATACTGCCCCAGGCATAAGCAATCACTGCGAGAAAAATAGCTGAACGCGATACCATAATCGCTGTTCGCGGCACGGTATAAAAAACCAACGCTATACTCGTCAACCACATCGCTTCCGTCGCTATCAAGGCCCAGACCGCAGCAAGAAAGGAATTATGAAACCCTACTCGCTCTAGCCAATAATGCACGATGATGTAGTTTACCAGCCATACCAGCACCAAGGTCACGAAGCCTGCTAGCGCATTTATCGTGGCCAGGAGTGCCCAGACTGTATTCATGAGAATAATGAGTGTAATTGAGAAAACGCTTTGAAGGCGCACCGTCTCGACGCGAAATTGCTGCAAGAAATAACGCAACTGCAGCATGAAGGCCGCGATCAAAACGAAGCCTTGCTGCCAGAGCGGCATTACAAGCGAGTTACTCACCAGCCACACGTAGAGAATCGCCCCTACGATAATAAGGCCGGGCTCGAGGCTGCGGGTAACTAGGATCCGCAAGCTGCGGTGCACCAGCAGACGCCGCACAGTCCAAACTGTGACAGTCAGCGAGGCCAACCCAGACCAGCCATACCAACCATCACCTAAAAGTGATAGTGCCAAGGCTGGCGTGATGGCTGCAATGTGCCAAAGTAAAATGCGCTGCGTCGGCGTTAAAAATTGCCTACGCTGACCACCCTGCCCCCTGGTTACCATCTTAGCGTCCTGCCTTTTTGATGTCAGTCCCGAGCACCAATACGAGCGCAGGCGTATCCTCATCAGATGTTTCGGTAGCGGTCACAGCAAATCGATTTTCTAAATAGCGCCGTGTGTACGAACCCTTATCAATCTTCACGGCAGTAAGTTGACTCGCGGCCTGAGTCGGGCCCGTTTCAACACCCACAATATTATATCGATACGCTTTCAAAGTAGCTGCTACTTCCTCGCCTAGCTTCGTCGAACCGCTCGCATTTATGATTTTGACCGGAAGATTCTCTGAGACAATGTGTCGATCAAAAAAGAGATTGTGAGCGAAATCTTGTAATTGATTGTAATTCTTTGTACCAAGTTTCGGCACGACGACACTAGCACCATCGATATTGGCTGTCATAACCAACTGCGATTCAGTTTCATCGATCACCTTATTGACGACCTTATCTTTCGGTACATCTTTCAGGACTTCGGCTAACCTGGTCAACTCTTCGGGGGCTAGATCAGTCCGCACATGTGACCCAACCGTATCGATCAGGGCTGCCAATTTACCAGGGTTTGAGAGTGTGGATAGCGTCAAGGCCTTCTCGCGCATCGCAAGCATTACCTCCTGCTGACGGGCTGCGCGACCAAAATCATTGCCACAATTACCCTTTCGACAACGAGCATATTTTAGGGCTGTCACCCCGTTCATCGTTTGCATACCAGACTTTATTGCAAATCCACACGCCCGGCCCTCATCCTTGTCGCATGGATATTCGGGGTCTGATAAGGCAGTCGGTACATCAATACTGACGCCTCCAAGCGTATCAATCGCCTTACGAAAACCAGTAAAGTCGAGCCGAATGTAATAATGAATCGGGACATCCAGTACTTTACCAACCACCTCTTTTGCAAGATTCGGCCCCTCACCAGCTTTCTTGAGCTCGCCATACGCATGTGCAGCATTTATTTTGTCATAGCCGTGATCTGGGATCGGCACATACAGATCACGTGGTAGAGATAGCATAGCCACATCTTTTGACTCAGGATCAACGCTGACAACCATCATAGTATCTGACAGCGACGACCCGGCGTGGTTAGCATCGCCGACTCCAAGTAGTAGGATATTGACCCGACCCTCACCCTCGACTTTTGCATCAGGTGCTTGAACCGGCGGTTTCTTAAGCGCTTCGGTTGCCACCCCCGAATGCTTCTGCATAACTGAGTTGTACGCCCTGAGCGTTTTCGCAAGCAAGAAGAGTGGCACACTCAGAACGACAAGCAATACAACGACAAATAACCCACGTCGCCAGCGACGACGTCGGCGATCTTGGTATGACGAGTACGAACCTTGACGTTCGGCGGGATGCGGCTGATGAGCTACGGGTGCCGAGCGACGGGAACGAAAAAGCATAAGGACAGTATAGCTGATCAGTCTATTGCCAACCAAGTGGGTAGAGCTTACAAAATCGGTTATACTAAGATGTAATGGATCCACAGAACACGCAATCCGGCCAGCCTCAGGCTCCGGATCCTCAACCAACATCACCCGCTGGTCAGCCGCTCCAGACTGCCGCTAGCAATAACATACCTACGACGCAGATGCCGGTCAGCGATCTATCCAAGCCGCAGCCACTCGATATTCATGGGGCGGCACAGCCAAGTACACCAGCGCAACCAACTCAAGCAGCACCAAGCTCGCAACCACCAGCCGCACCTGAACCAGACGCTAACGATGAACCAACCGAAAAGCCAGTCTGGCGTAAAGCACTCGGCTTTATCGTATCCTGGATCGCCATCCCCGCCCTGCTTGTGCTACTGGTACACAACTTTATCTTTCAAGCTTGGTATGTCGATGGTCAATCAATGGAACCAACCCTACAAAATGGCAATTATCTGATTGTGTCGAAGTTTGATACGACGCTCAAAAAGCTCACCGGTCAAGCCAATAAACTCAATGTGCGCCGCGGTGATGTGGTAATCTTTAATCCGCCTGGCTATCCGACAGACATCTTTTTCATCAAACGGGCAATCGGTTTGCCTGGCGAAACAGTATCGATTAAGAATGGCACGGTTCGTATTATTAATGATGCAAACCCTAACGGCTTCGTCCTAAATGAACCCTACGTCGGCAATATCCCTCTCGAAGGCGACATGGAGGTACCTGTACCGGCTGGTTCCGTATTTGTCCTGGGCGACAATCGACACCCGAACGCCAGTCAAGACTCACGTTATCTCGGCCCAATCCCGATGAAACAATTCATTGGTATTGCTAGCTTACGCCTCTTACCAGTCAATAAACTGGGCCCGCTAGGTAACCCTAATTACAACTCAGCAGCCGCGAGTACGTCGCCAGCCACTACATCACCCTAGTTTTACAACGGATTTTCGCCAGTGATCTCTTCGTAGAGCCGTTCAAGCTCTTCATCAGAGTAGAAATAGATTGCCAAACGGCCACCTTTAGCAGTAGGAATAATTTCGACTTTCGTACCTAAGTGTTTACTGATGCCTTCTGTCAGCGAATTGTGTGCCGATTTCTTCTCGGTGACGCGCTTACTCTGAATTTCCTTATCCTGACGATAATTCCGGGCCAGCTCTTCGACTTGCCGTACCGTAAGATCCCGACTCAATATCATTTCCAGTAACGCTGCTTGTTGATCGGGGTCGTCAATTGTCAATAAGACACGCGCTTTACCCTCGACTAACTTGCCATCCTGCATCGCTCGCTTCGCCTCAAGGGGCAAGTTCAGCAATCGCAAAATATTCCGCACGGTCGGTGCCGCCTTCCCGACTCGCTGAGCAATTGCTTCACTCGTCAGATTAAACTGATCAATAAGCTTCTGATAGGCTACCGCCAGCTCGAGTGGGTTGAGCTCAGCACGCTGGATATTTTCGATAACGGCAATCTCCAACGATTGTTGCTCGTCCATACTACGAATGATTGCCGGTACCTTAGTCTTGCCGGCTAGCTTGGAAGCTCGCAAGCGGCGTTCACCTGCGATTAATTGATAGCGCTCACCTGCCTGGATTACCACTAACGGCTGGACGACTCCATGCACTTTTATTGAGGCGGCCAGGTCTGCCAGATCCTCTTCTTTAAACTCTTTACGTGGCTGAAACGGGTTTGGGTCAATGTCATCAATTTTCAGCTGATGAACAGAGTCCTCGGGCAACTGGATTGCCTCATCAACTTCTTTTTCAGTCGCAGCATCGATTTGCGTGGGAATAAGGGCATCCAGACCTCGGCCCAAACGGTTTGGCTTAGCTGACACGGCTTAATATCTCCTTTGCTAGTGCCTTATAAGCCCGCGCACCCTTCGAGAAACGATCATAGTCGATAATTGACTTACCATGGCTCGGCGCCTCGGCGAGACGGATGTTTCGCGGGATTACTGTCGAGCATACCATATCTGGAAAATGCCGTTCCACCTCGGCGGCCACAGCCGACGACAATGATGTACGCGCTGTGTGCATAGTTAGGACCACACCGATCAAGCTGAGTGGCGGATTAAGGGCCTGGCGCACGCGAGCAACCGTATTGAGAAGTTGACCAAGCCCCTCAAGAGCATAGTATTCAGCTTGAACCGGAATAAGTAGCCTGTCCGCTGCCACCAAGCCGTTGACCGTTAGGAGGCCCAGTGATGGCGGGCAGTCAATCAGTACGATGTCATACGGAGCATCTTCAAGCGCTTGACGCAGTCGTCGCTCGCGCTGAGGCACCTTCGTCAGCTCCACTTCGGCCGCCGCGAGAATCCCCGAAGTCGGTGCCAGCCAGAGATTTTTATAGCGCGTCTTGAGTGTAATTGCTGCCAGAGGGGTATCTTCAACCAGTACATCATAGAGCGTCTGCTCCAACCGCTCCTTATCAATACCTAAACCAGAGCTTGCATTACCCTGCGGATCAAGATCGACGATAAGAACACGACGGCCCAGCTTGGCCATATACGCGCCCAAATTGACCGTCGTAGTCGTCTTACCCACCCCGCCCTTCTGATTAGCGACCGCAATAGAAATCACTGACTCACCCTCAATTGCATTTTCTCATTATACCAGGTGACACACAGATCGAGACCCTTTACAAACACTTGCCAATCTGATATCATACAGTATTGTTTGTCTAAACGAGAAAGATTCATGTTGGCAGTAATACAAGCAGGCACACGTCAGTATCTGGTTGAACCTGGTCAGACGATCCGCACGGAACTCGTTGGTGATGAGAAGGAAGTAGTGTTTGAACCACTCCTCTTGATTGACGGCGATAACGTTACGATTGGCACACCATCAGTAGATGGTGCGAAAGTCGTTGCTACGGTGAAAACCACCGATGAAGCGCAGGCCAAGGTCCAAGTACTGAAGTATAAGCCGAAGAAGCGTCAAAAGACTATGCATGGCCATCGCCAGCACTTGAGTGTGCTCGAGATCACATCGATCAAAGCCAAGTAGGTTCAGTCACACGTGCTGCAATAAAAAGAACCGCGAGCTATCGCGGTTCTTTTTATTGTCCTGGACACGAATCAAGGGTTGCGGCATTCGATCTCACAGCCTGCATCCATGCCAAGGTATCAGCAAAGCTCTTAGCCATTGTGGTGTAATGCGTAGCATCATACAGTCGCAAAGCAGTCGGTGAGCCCAGCGAACACAGTCGCTTAAGGGCCGCCTCTGACTGGGCGGGCAAAACGACATTATCCTGCTTACCATGATTAATGAGCTTGCGACTTGGCGTTTTAGTATCAGCTGTTAGATTCTCTACCATGCGTTTATCAAAATTAGGTGAGATTGAAGCAATCGATCCTGTCTTCATGGCCGCAATAAACTCAGGAGTGTATACCTTGGCAATATCACGATTCCCCCAGTAGCTAATATTCGTATCAATGCAATTCTTCGCTATATCACTTGCCAGATTTTGACTAAACGGAGACTGCAAAATAGCTGTCACTGGATACTTTTCTGCGTACCAATCACTGTAGCTATATAGCACATACGGCCCAAACCAAAGAATATTGGCACCCTTCGTTGTGTCTGTCAGTGTCTGCCGCACATCAGTGACAGGACCAAAACCAATGACACCACGTATCGTTACTTCGGGTGCGTAGCTACTCGCTATTTTATCCGCCCAGTACGCGGCGTGCCCACCTTGAGAGTAGCCTGCGAGAAAGACATCGTCGGTATCGGCCTGACCCTTCGTCAGGGGTAGTTGCTTGGCCGCCCGTATTGAGTCAAGTACCGCTCGCCCTTCAAGCTGTCCTACCATATAGTGATGCATGCGATTGGGATCCCGCATCCCTTCATAATCAGTGATAACCGCTACATAACCATTTGCCGCATAAGCCGCCATATGACTAGCATAGTTGGCCCAATTCCGCTTCGCCGGTAATTCCAGTGATGCCGCACACTGATCATCGATACCCGTAGTTCCGGGAGCAAAAGCAAAGACTGGACGTTTTTCTTTACTTGCAGTCGATATAAACGCGCGGGCGTAAACTTTTACCTCCGCCCCATTCGGATCTTTCATGGTATAGCGGAAAGCCTGTAGTTTGAGCGCCGGTGCTGGGCCACTATATCCAGGATTCGCTTGTCGGATTAAGGCGGCCGTCTGCTCGGATGAATAATTCACCACCTCACCCTGTTCAATAACCGTACCTGACGAGGGGTTGGCTGAGGGGCGAGCGGTGATTGTCGAAGCCGCAACCGGCTGACGCTGATAAACCTTAGTGCTTGAAAAGACTGCCCAAGCAATCGCACCAATCGGTAAAAGAATGAGGAAGACAATAAGACTCCGTCTCAGAGTCCTGCGACGGCGACCATGAGGAGAAAATGCCCAACTACCCCTAGCCATAGACTAACTCCATCACTGTCATGTCAGCACCTCCTAGCATGCCAGGTATCAATCCTCGATGCTCGAAGCCATAGCGCGCGTAAAAATCAGCTTTATCATGCGTATACAGCACTAGCTTGTCTGATCCATAGATGCGACTGAGCTCAACGGCTTGTTTTAAGAGCCTCTCACCATACCCTTGACCCCGATACTCCGGAGCCACATACATCCAATGCAGGCAACTCGCTTGATCCGGCGTATGTCGCACTAAGCAATACCCGCTCGGCTGATCATTAATCAGCAACATAAGCAGGCGGGCTCGTGGTGAAAAATGGGCTTTGATAAGTCGAGGAACATTATGCTCTCTTCGAAACTTTTCCTTGAAGGGAGCATCAAAATATATGAAGTCAGTGTCTAGAGATTGTATAAATAATGTATGCAATATAGGGAGCTCCGATAGTCGAGCCATTCGGACAACATCGGTAGGCGCAGACGGCCAGGTAGCGGCAGCTTGCTTCATGCACTACCCCACGACAACTCGATTACGACCTTCATTTTTTGCCGTATAGAGCGCCTCATCAGCCCGCTTCAGTAATGCGGCAATCGTCTTCTCATCTTTCAGTTCCGCCACACCTAAGCTTGCCGTAATAGATAGTTCCTCACCACGTACAGATATCGTTGCCGACTCAATAGCCTCCCTCAAAGATTCCGCTATGCGCGTCGCATCCTTCTGATCAGCTCCGATCAATCCGACAACAATTTCTTCACCACCATACCGACCAACAATATCTAATTGCCTCACCTGATCCTGGATCAACTCAGCTGTATCGCGTAACACTGCATCCCCGGCATCATGACCATAGGTGTCATTAATCCGCTTAAATGAGCCATGTCCGTAAAAGCCACCCCCAGGGCCCTGAAGGACACCCCTCCGCGG
>CAZDEK010000024.1:0-10564 GCA_964504625.1 uncultured Candidatus Saccharibacteria bacterium | reverse complement strand
CTTTAAGATTTATCAGGCTGTCGTGAAGGATTGGGCATATGAAGCTGACTTGCGTGGCTACAAGAGCCCGATTGCGATGCGTAACGCTGCCAATCAGGTGCCGGATGCGGCGATCGAAGGGCTGATGCGTGTCTGTGAAGCGGAGGCTAGTGTATTTCAAGAATTCTTTCGCTGGAAGGCTGAGCGACTTGGGATGAAAAAACTGACGCGGTTCGATCTCTACGCGCCACTTTCTGAAGCGAAATCAACCTATTCGTATACCGAGGCGGTTGATATGGTGCTGACGACATTCGAGGGCTTTTCGCCAGATTTTGCGGCTAAGGCTCGCCGCATTCTCGATGAGGGGCATGTTGATTCACATCCGAGTCCAACCAAGCGCGGTGGCGCTTTCTGTTCGACGGTGACGCCACAACTGGCGCCATATGTGCTCTTGAATTACGCGGGGAAGAGTCGTGATATTAGCACGCTCGCACATGAGCTCGGCCATGGTGTGCACTCTCTCTATGCTGACAAATTACCGATCGCTTCGCAGCATGCGAATTTGCCGCTGGCAGAAACGGCCTCGACTTTCGGTGAAATGATTCTCTTCGAAGCGCTGCTGAAACGAACGGAGGATGTAGCTGAGCGTCAGGCGTTGATAGCTGAGAAGGTTGCTGATAGCTATGCGACGATTCTGCGTCAGAACTACTTCGTCAAGTTCGAGATTGCTGCCCATGAGGCGATTCCGAATGGTGCTGGAGCCGAGGATATTCGTAAGCTGTGGCTGACAGGATTGCATGAGCAGTTTGGTGGCGCTATCGAGATCGATGACCTGTTTCAATACGAATGGGCCTACATTCCTCACATTGTGCATACGCCGTTCTACTGTTACGCCTATAACTTTGGCGAACTTTTGAGCTTATCACTCTATGCGCGGTACAAGTCAGAAGGGAAAAGCTTCGTGCCGAAGATCGAGGCGATCCTGGCAGCCGGCGGTTCTCGAGAGCCGAAGACGGTGCTTGCTGAAGTCGGTATTGACATGGAGAGTGAGGAATTTTGGCGGGGTGGTTTTGAGATAATTCGGGGCTGGATGAAGCAGCTGTGAAGGTTGATTACAATGGCTAACTTCAAATCGATTGATGCAGAGGGGCTGCGTCAACGGCTTACTCCTGAAGAATATGCGATTACGCAAGAGGCAGCTACTGAGGCGCCATTTACAGGTAAGTATTGGGATGAGCACGCCGATGGCACGTATACCTGCAAAGTGTGTGGCCAAGTATTGTTTAATAGTGAGCATAAGTTTGAATCTGGTTCAGGTTGGCCTAGCTTCGATCGGGCTGTGCCTGGATCAGTAGTCATGCGGCCAGATAGCAGTCATGGCATGGAGCGCACGGAGGTGGTGTGTAGCCATTGCGGGGCTCATTTAGGACATCTGTTTGAAGATGGTCCGCGTGAGACAACTGGGCAGCGATTTTGCATTAATTCTGCTAGTCTCGATCTCAAAAAACGTCAATAAGTAAAAGTAGAGGGTGGGAAGACGAATCTTCCCACCCTGAGGTTCCCGCCAGGAGAACTTAGCTGCCCGCGCAGCCAGTGCCGTGCCAATGACGACGCTCACCGTGGACGATGGCTGTGTCGTAGGCGACAGCATCCTGCACCCAGTCGGGCGCATTGCGAGCCGGGGAGTAGGCGTAGTAGCCATGCCCAGCTCGGACGGCGACCGAACGCCAGGTGGAGTCGAGGAACTGGTAAGCACCCGAAGCGCCACTTGAAGAGTTCCTCGCGAAGTAACCACCCGCCGTGTCAGATTCGTGCGCGCGCACGCACACCAAGAACGGATGGTTCTTGATGGCCTGACGGTGGGCAACGATCGCGTAGAACGCGGCCTGCTGCGAGTAGTCGCAACCCGTGGCAATCAGGCCACCGAGCAGCAGGACGATGCCAGCGACGAAGATTCGCCGCCTCGATTTGGTGTGCATTGCACTCCTATAGGTTCGGGGAGCCAGGGGGTTGGCTCTCGCTAGAGTGCTGTCAGCTTGTGAGCTATCCTTACCACGCCTCGATGGTGTCTACGGCGTGACTAAGCTCAAGGTCTGAGCCTCTCAAGTTTGCGTGCTAATCGTGAGATTACACTCCTTGGGATGTTCAGACTGGTTTGACAGCTTGTAATACTTTATCACTATAAGGTTCCTTTATCAAGTGTTTTGGTAAAGCGTTTTGAAAGACTGTTTCTATCTTACATATTAGAATTCTCCACCGGGCTTACAGTAGTTAACTAGGTCCCAGTGGCACCATCCCCAGGCAGGATTGTCAACGGCATCGCGTAGGGCGAGCACATTAAAGTAGGGATCATTCCATGGTCCTTTGAGAAACAAACGCTGGAGCGTGGCAGATAGTTGGGCACAGCCGGCGTACTGACTACCGGGGCGGCGGGCATTTGGATTATTGGTTGATTCTCGGAATACGACCTTCACGGCTCGAGGGTAATCGACGCGGTCATTGAAGATATAATCAACGGCTTCGCGGCAGTTAGTGAATTGTTTGTAGGGAGGGTTGAGGTAGGCATACTGGGGAGGAACGCGCATGGCGGCGAGCTTATCAGCAGTCTCTTGGCAGTCGCCATAGGCTGAAGTAGCAGATTGCACACCGCTACACAGCTGACGCACCGCTGTTAGGTCAAGTTCGCTGGAGGCAACTGTTGTATTACGATCGGTCGGAAATGAAAATGCGCTCACCACAATGGCCAGGGCAAGCGTGGCAACTGTCGTCAGCGCATAAGATGCTTTTTGATTGAACTGTGAGGTAGACTGGGTCTTTTTGGTTGTGCGTTTTGGCATGGATCAGGCTGATTGCTCGCAACCTGTTTCACTCGGAAGTCGCTTACTATACTAGCATAAGCAGTGAGAATTTTCAAGTCCGTACTAAGGGAGCCAGGAATGACTGGCGATATCTTGGAGGATGGTGTGATACAGCGGTTCGCTTGGGGCGAGTATTCGTGGCTGAACAAGATTTTCGATAACTATCGGCTCAAGTTTGGCGGCCATAACTTGCTTGCCGGAAAACGTAAGTGCGAGCGCGACTGAGTGCTTGGTTTCTTCGCTCCAATTTTGGTCAAAAATAAAATTGCCAAGAGAATAGGCGATGAGGTGGTTCTTATACCATTCAATACCTTGTGTCCAGTGGGGGTGGGTGGCGATGACGACATCGGCTCCTGCGTCGATAGCGGCTTGGGCCAGACGGCGCTGTTCATCATTGGCGTCGTGGGTATATTCGGTGCCCCAATGAAACCAGGGAATGACAACATCGGCAGATTCTTTGGCGGTGCGGACTGCGCCCTGAACACGGTCGATGCCTGTTTGATCAAGCTTACCCCAAGGTTTGAGGCTGATACGGTTTGCGCCGGGAAGTGCAGCAGTAGGTTCGATGTTGCCAGGTACGGTATCAAAGCTGAGGTGAGCGATAGTGATGCCTTTCACCGTGGTTGTCCAAGTGCCGGTGCCCGTGGATCGATCCACGCCAAAGTGGCCAATCTGCCGGGTATCGAGTTCACGGAGCATCTCGGCAGTTTTTTCGCCACCACCATTCATGGCGTGGTTATTCGCTAGGCTGACTCCATCGATACCGGCGGATTTGATGGCGTCCAGGGTGATCGCAGGAGCTGTGAAGCGCATCATGCCTGGCCCTTCACCATAGCTTTGGCCATTCGCAACCGTAGTTTCGAGGTTGGCAACGGTGAGATCGGCGCTAGCTGTCCGATTCGTGACTTTGGCAAAAGGAAAGCTGTATCCTGACCGTTTTGCGACGGTATAGGCATCGCGGGCCGGGATGATATCGCCGAGCGCTAGATAGGTCCAGTCTGACTTCGGATCACTGATAATAAATTGTTGAGCTAGAGTCGCCTTGAGCTCCGGTATAACACGGCGGCCGGCCTCACTCGCGGCATGGAGGGCGATATTGTGATCGCTTCTTAGCACGTAGCCGTCGGTAGTGAATTGACGGTTTGGCTGGGGTGTGGCGGTCAAGGTGAGATCGGCGCCAGTCAGATCGGTATTGATAACCAGGTCGGCCGTCTGGCTGGATGACCACTCGGCTTCTTGCAACTTATCTACGGTGGCCAACAGGGATTTGAGAGTGCTCAGGCTTGTACTGTCGATTGACGCATGTATGGTGAGTCTGGTCGGTGCAAGGATGGGCGGTGGCTGGGTAGCATTGGCTGACTGAGTCCGTCCTCGTAGGATGCCAGTGGCGACCAGCGCGCAGAGTGTCAGGACTAGTGTAATGCCAAGGTACCAGCGCAGGCGTGAGCCCGACGAGCGCTGAAGTCTGGGGCCGTATTTTTTCGGGGCTTTCATGGCTGACGGGTGGATTGTTGGTTCAGATAAGTACGGAGTTTGGCTGGGTGGTTGGTGGTAATGAAATCAGCCTTGGATTGAAGTTCGCGTTCTGGCTGCTCTCGGGCTCCCATCCATAGATCGACTGGCTTGCCCAGATCATGGAGGCGATCGGTGTAGGCCTTGCTGGCTTTGCGCGAGGCGATTGCCAGGGCGTCAAAACGGTTGACAAGCCTTTCTGGAGGCACCCAGCCAAAGAGCGGAAAGTAGGCCCAACAGGTCTTAGCAGCCGGATTATTTTTTTCGATCTGCGAGAGTAGTCGAGGGTCAAATGAGAGAAAGAGTGTGTGGTCGAGGAGTTTGCGACTTGCGACTGCATCGTAGACTCGTCGTGCGAATCGACCCGGATTTGGACGATAGAACTTGAGCTCGATGACATAGTGAGTTTTGACGCCAAACGTATCGAGTACTTCCTCCAGTGTCGGAACTCGCTCTCCGGCGAAGCGAGGAGAGTGCCAGCTGCCAGCATCGAGAGCTTTGATCTGCTTGAGATTTTTTGAACTGACTAGACCGCGTCCAGATGTTGTTCGCTGTAACCATGGGTCATGAAGAATGATGAGCTTATTATCACGAGTTTGTTGTACATCCAGCTCGATCGCATCGGCCTTCTGTCGGATGGCTTCACGAAAGGCGGCCAGAGTATTCTCAGGTGCATCGCCAGACGCACCGCGATGGGCGATGACGACTGGTCGCTCGTGTGAGCGAAGAAAGAAATTGCGCGCCTGGGCGTTCACATCGGTATTGTATCACCTAGAGTCGCCCTCAGTGCTAGACTAGATACATGAGTAAACGACAAGCTATTCTGGCCGAACGACAGTATTGTGTCGAGACATTGCGAGGCCTGAAGCAGAGTGAGTGGCTAGCCATGACGCTGTGTGATGGTTGGACGATTGAGGATTTGGCGGCTCATCTGATCGTGCGCGAGCGAGGTGGTCTGGGCGCGCGAGCTGGGATCGTCCTGCCATTTTGGTACAGCAAGCACGAGATAGCCATTCAGCAGATGAAGCACATCGGGCACAAGCAGCTCATTCATCGTCTGGCAAAGCCGCCGGCTTGGATTCCACTGTTTGGTCCGAATCTAGTTGAGTTTTACATTCACAACGAGGATGTGTTGCGCGGTGAACTGAAGCGCAAGCGGCAGCTGCCTGAACTCGTGGAACAGGAGCTTGCGAGCTTTGTGCCATTGCTTTCTCGGTTTGCTTGGCGTCGAGTGGAAGGGGCATTCCGGTTAGTGCTGCATGACAGCTTTACAAATGAAGTGCATGAGCAGGTGATTGGTCGAGCGCATCACGGTGTCGATGTGCCGGAGCTCAGATTGACTGGGCGACCCGGCGAATTTTTACTGCTTTTTATGGGGCGTGCTCGCGCCGCTCGATTGCAGGTTGAAGGTGACATGGCAGCCCGCCGCATCTATGAAGCGGCTGACATCGGGGTATAATCACTGTAATGAAGACGCAGATCGCAGACTTTGCCGGTGGTTGCTTCTGGCATATCGAGGATGCATTTCTCAATCAGTCCGGCGTCATAAAGACCACGGTGGGGTACGAGGGTGGTCATGTGCCGAGCCCGACCTACGAACAGGTCTGTAGCCATACGACTGGTCATGCTGAGACTGTGCGATTAGAGTATGATCCGACTCAGGTTAGTTATGAGAATCTAGTACGGCAGTATTTGGCTATGCATGATCCGACCCAGCTCGATCGGCAGGGGCCCGATATAGGAGATAACTACCGGAGCGCAATATTCTTTCACGATGCCGAGCAGAAGCGGGTGGCTGAACAAGTCATCGCCGAACTGACTGCATCAGGCAAGTATCGTGATCCAATAGTGACGAAGCTGGAAGCTGCTCAGGAATTTTATCCCGCCGAAGCCTATCATCAGCAGTTTTTTGCTAAGCAGCGTGGTCGGTCGTAACCTCGAAAATTGCTGGTTTATCTGATACAATGCCGGCCAGTACCTTTCGAAAGGGGAGCGGTATGGAGCTCGGTGACGACTATGTCTGGATCTGCAACCTGACCCAGGTGGGTGAAGTAGCCCTTCTCTCATTGTTTCATTCCTTCAGTGCGCCCGAAGCAGAAGCGGTGTGCATGGCCGCCGTCATGCGCGATGGCGATGAGCGCTTGCTTTTCTATTCTGAGCAAGAATTCTTCTTGCTGTGTCGGGCATGTGAGGACTGTGTGACGCGCCATCACTATGATGACGTGAAGCGCATGACTAGCTTCTGGCGTAAGACATGGCCGCATATGCAGTCGGTCTTGAAGCCATCAGATCGGATCAGCATCAAGGTAGACAGTCGATACAGCGAACTGGCCTATCCTACCAGAATCATCTTGCGTCGACGCGGCACTGAGATTGTTGCACCGCGTGATCTGGTGGAGATCTTGCCTTCTGCTGCGACCCTCGTTCGCCAGGACTGGCGAGCGGCTTACGCCCTCACGTCGTGAGGGCGTTATTTAGTCTCGACATTTTTTAGGTTATCTGGTACGATAGCGTTTCCATCCCCAGCTAGGAGTACCTTATGCCCCAGCAATCGCACGAGCAGCCAACCCCGGCTGCCGTGACTGACGCATCGTCAGATGTTCGCCTGAAGATCGAGGCCGTGAAGCCGCTCGACGCGCCCACACGTCTACGCATCTCACTCAATCATCATAAGATTGAGCTGAGGCCGGTGCGGGCCAAAGAATTGGCGCAGTTCGTTGAAGACAACGCGCTGCGTCGGCCTGGCTATCGATCGCACTGCGTGACCGATCCCTATAGTGCCACCTGGCGCATAATGAGTGTGTATGTGGAGACGCCGCACAATCACTTCGTCTGTGTGCAGATGGGGAACTCCTTGGTGCGACTCCACAGCGATGAGGCATTGGAGTTTGCCAGTGAGTTGCGTCGCATGGCAGATGAAGTAGATAGGCGCGATGTCGAGGCGGTGCAGCCATGAGAAGCAGCCGGCGAGTTCATATCACCACGCTCTGTCATTCTGATGACTGCTGCCCACAGGTCTTCTTATTGCCGGAAGAGCCAGATGAGAGCTGTGTGGCAATCCATGACGACTTCGGCAATGTTGCCTACTTCAGCCCAGATGCCTTGCCTCCGGCTAGCTGCCAGGTGCTGGAAGGCCACGTGATCTTCAGTGACCGTTTTGGTGGTGAAGTCGCCATGTCACCGGAACAGTACTGGCTGATGTTCAATACCGACTTCTTGATCACGCTGGAAGATCTAGCCAAGTCACGCGGCATGGACATGACGGAGCTCTGTGCCCGGCAGTTGCATGCTGAGCTCGAGGCCCTGGCTCATACCCAGGGAATCCTCGTAGACGATGCATTGCTGCGCTTCAGTGGTGCCCTTGAGGCTCTCACGTAACCACTTCGCCTGGAATCTTAGGATTCCAGGCGTATTTTTTACGCCATATAACCAAAAGCCCGGACAGATAGTCCGGGCGTTTCCCTTGTCTCGAGTATGCCTTCCAGCGTAGCAAGAGTGGGCTAAAAACCCAAGCATAAGCTTAATCGTCAAAATACAGACGCAGGCTCTCGAGTTCATTAGGTAAGAATCCTCCAGGTGCTTGGAAGTCAGCTTGCCACCGATAGTCTTTACCATAGCCGAGCTCTTGCATAAGCTTCGTGGGGGCATTCCGTAGACTTAGCGGGATTTGTGCGGTTGGATGATCGCTAACGGCTTTCTTGGCGCGACTCATGGCATCAGCTACGCTACGATTCTTGGGGGATTTGGCAAGGGCGATAGTGGTGTGCGCCAGCGTATATTCGCACTCCGGTAAGCCAACCCGCTCGACCGCCAGAAAGCATGATACGGCGAGATTCAGTGCCGCTGGTGCCGCCATGCCAATGTCTTCGGAGGCAAGGATAACCAGGCGACGGGCGATGAATTTTGGGTCTTCGCCGGCTGTGAGCATACGAAAGAGATAAAATAGGGCAGCATCGACATGGCTACCGCGGATGGATTTTATATAGGCCGAGATAGTGTTGTAGTGCATCTCGCCGGTCTTGTCATAGGCGAGGGCAACTTGCTGCATGGCTTGCTCAATAGCATCAGTCGTTAATCGCGCGGGGGAGACCTGGACGGCCGCCTCCAGCCCATTGAGGGCAGCTCGGGCGTCGCCAGCGGAAAATTCAGCAAGCAGCTTAAGAGCCTTGGTGTCGACTTTAAGTTGGGGGTATGTCTGAGTCGCTCGTTTAAGCAGCTTGACCAGATCAGCTTTCGCGATCGGCTCTAGCACAATGACTCGACTGCGCGATAGCAGTGGGGTGATGACTTCGAAGCTTGGGTTTTCAGTGGTTGCACCGATAAGAATAATGGTGCCATTCTCGATGTGCGGGAGAAAGGCGTCCTGCTGTGCTTTGTTGAAGCGGTGGATCTCATCAACGAAGAGGATCGTCTTCGTGCCGAGCCGCTGCATGCCACGGGCATCTTCGATGACGCGCAGGACATCAGCTTTACCAGATGTAACGGCAGAGATCTCGATGAAGTGGTAATTACCTGTACGAGCGATAATGCGCGCAAGGGTTGTTTTACCGCAGCCTGGCGGGCCCCAGAAGATGAGAGAGGTAGCTTCACCCCTATCAATCAGCTGGCGTAGGAATTGTCCTCGGCCAATGACTTTCTCTTGGCCAACCATTTCTTTTAGGCTGGTCGGTCGCAGACGGTCAGCCAGCGGCCGAAACTCTGGTGCTGTATGGTCGGGGCTTGACTGGTGCTTGGCGGACATACTCTCAGTATATCAGGATATGCGAACGGAGTGCGAACAGGTCTAGCGAGCGCTTGGTGAGCTAGAGCTTGGCGTCGGTAAATAGTTACTATAGTCTGGCCCGATGATGATGACGAAGTCTTGACTGGGGTTTTTGATTTCTTTTTCAGGTGGGGTGGCGGAGATCTTCAAGAGGCTTTCGAGATAAGCTTTTGTATCGTTTTTCTTGCCGCCGCTATAGTCGATAAGCTGCGTAGCAGTATAGTCACGCCGCAAAGCATTGGTAACACTGGCTATGGTAATGGGTAGCTTATCGGTGCGGATTTTGGCTTGCAGCTTGCCGCCGAGATTTGGCGTTGTGGTGCCATTCTCGATTACGATTACAGGGTTCTCTTCCCAGATCGGCCCCAGGCGGAAGATGTCTTTCTCAAATGACTGAATCTCGGTAAGGGTGCTATCGACCGGGACGAGGTCGGAACTGCCATCAGGAGAAGGCTTGAGGAAGCCATTTGGTTCGAGTGAAAAGACGGCGTTAATGAATTGGTCATTTGGAATTTCCTTCGTAAGAGTGTTCAAGCGGAGCATTTCGCCTACCGAAAGGTCGGTTTTTACATTGTCGCCTGCAGTCTGAATAAGGGCGGTGAGCTTGGCGGGATTCAGGAGGGTGTCGGCTGAGAGGGCTTTGGTGCGGATGGCCGTGATGACTTCCTGTTGTCGGGCGGCACGACCAAAATCATCACCACAGGTGCCTTTACGGCAGCGAGCGTATTTGAGCGCAGTGGTACCATTGACCTGCTGCTTTCCGGGTTGCATTTTGAAGCCACAACTCTTCCATTGGTTATTGTCACATGGGTATTCTGGGTCGGATAGTAGTTGCTTGTTGTCTACCTCAATGCCGCCGACGGCATCTACAGCCTGCTTAAGTCCGGTAAAGTCTGCTTTCACGTAATAATGAATCGGCACATCGAGAAAGTTCTCGACCGTCTGTTTGGCAAGTGGTGTGTCGCCGTAGGCGTTGGCGTTATTAATCTTCGCGTACCCATATCCAGGAATCTTCACGCGCGTATCACGCGGTATCGAAGTCATGGCGACCTTTTTATCGCGAGTATTCACGCTGACGAGGATATTAGTATCTGACAGTGTCGCACCGTCATGGCCGGGATCACCGATACCAAGCAGGAGGATATTAACTCGTCCTTCGTCTTCACCTTTGAGTTTTTGCTCGAGCTTGAAGAAGTTTGGTGCCACCTTCACAACGTTGCGAAACGTGAAGATAAGAAAACCGATACCGGCGGCTATACCAAGGGCAAGTATCGTGAGCAGAATTTTTTTCCAGCGTGGTTTACGAGGTTTTTTATCTCGACCGAGTGGCTGTAAATTGTGCCGTTTGTCACGAATCGGATCGTACACAAAGTCGGGCTTGGTAGCGTTCATTGTGCGCTCCAAGGATGCTTGCGTATGAGGTGTGTTCGGAATTGGATCAGATTGCTTATGT
>CAZDEK010000023.1:0-10912 GCA_964504625.1 uncultured Candidatus Saccharibacteria bacterium | reverse complement strand
AATCCGTCTTGACGCGATTGGACGAACGGGCCTTATAACGTGCAGCCAAAATAGATCGGCAGCGAGCTGCAGGAGAACAGCTTGGTCCTTTAGCGGGCATTCCTTTTACCGCCAAAGATATGTTTCTCGTCGAGGGTACACGCACCACTGCGGCGAGTCAGATCCTCAAGGATTTTGTGGCGCCTTACACAGCGACTGCGATCGCCAAAGTCGAAGCGGCTGGGGCGATATTATTGGCGAAAGTGAATCAGGATGAGTTTGCGCACGGTGGATCGACTGAATATTCTAGCTTTCATCCCACGAAGAATCCACGTGATCTAGCCTATGTGCCAGGTGGTAGCTCAGGTGGTTCAGCTGCAGCTGTGGCTGCGGGAATTGGTTTGTTTTCGCTTGGTACAGACACAGGTGGTAGCATTCGTCAGCCAGCCGCATACTGCGGTGTAGTCGGTGTGAAACCCACGTATGGTCTGGTGAGTCGTTATGGCGTTGTGGCTATGGCGAGCTCGCTTGATGTGATCGGACCGCTCGCCAATACCGTTGATGATGCAGCCCTGGTACTGGAGGTGATCGCCGGCCAGGACGAGCATGATGCCACCACGATTGCTCTCGAAAGCTATGATTTTCACCGCGCTGACAAGCTTGGTCGAATCGGCGTAGTGCAAGAATACCTAGAAGGTCTAACTGATGATGTGAGGGCGCGTTATGATGAGATGCTTGGTCAGTTAGTGGCTGCTGGCTGGCGGGTGGAACCTGTGTCATTACCTCAGCTCGTTCATGCCTTACCGACATACTATATTGTGACACCATCAGAAATCTCATCGAATCTAGAGCGCTATGATGGCATCCGCTATGGCTCTCGTAGCACCGACCCGGCAGATCTTCTAGCCACCTATCGACAGACGAAGGGTGAGTTCTTTGGTCCTGAAGTACAGCGTCGCATTCTTACTGGCACGTATGCATTGTCGGCAGGCTATTATGACGCCTACTACAAGAAGGCCATGCAGATTCGTACGTTGTTGCGCAAGGATTTTGCCCGTGCCTTTGAGGGCTGCGACATCTTGATCGGGCCAACAACACCGGCGCCAGCCTTTAAGCTTGGCTCCAATAGTAGCGATCCAGTTCAAATGTATTTGGCCGATATTATGACGGTAGCAGCGAATCTGGCCGGTATTCCAGCGATCTCGATTCCGGTGCAGGGTCCGAGTACGCTACCGCTTGGGCTCCAAATCATGGCACCTCAAACCGGTGAAGCCAGCATGTTCACAGCAGCGCGAGCCGCTGAGGCTGCGCTCGCGACGAAACTTGAGGGCATTACAGTATGACCTTTCTCTCTATGATATTGGCATTCCTCGTCATCGGTGGGTTAGTAATCTATATGCGTGCAGGTGCTAGTCCGAAAGCTCAGGCCATTGCAAGTAATGCCAACGAGCCGATAGCCCAGGGTCTCAATATGGAGCTGATCGAACAGCGCTGGCGTGAAATTGAGGGCATGAAAGATCAGGGTGGCGCTGGACTCAAGAATGCACTTCTGGAGGCCGACAAGCTCCTTGACTACGTCATGAAAAACAAGGGCTTTGCGGGTGATACGATGGGTGACCGACTCAAGCTTCAGGGTGATCGCTTTAGTGACTTGAATGGTATCTGGACCGCCCATAAGCTGCGCAATCAGCTCGCACATGAGGTCGAGATAGACATCGTCAAGCCTCAGGTCGACGATGCGATTAGTAAGCTCAAACGGGGCATTATGGATCTGGGGGTACGACTGTAATGACTGATTACCGCCCCACTATTGGCATCGAAATTCATGTCCAGCTCGCGACGAAATCAAAGATGTTTTGCGCTTGCGACAATGACTCCGTGAATGCTGCGCCAAATACCAATGTCTGTCCAGTTTGCCTCGGCTATCCTGGTACACTGCCCTTGCCCAACCGTCATGCGGTTGAGTTGGCAATTCGCTTAGGCCGGGGACTCAATGCACAGATTCGGGAACACACAAAGTTTGATCGCAAGAATTACTTTTACCCCGACAACCCGAAGGGATACCAGATTACCCAGTTTGATCAGCCGATTATTGAAGATGGCTTTGTGGAGATATTTATCGATGGTGAATTTCGACGCGTTGGTATCGAGCGAGCTCACCTTGAAGAAGATGCTGGCAAGCTCGTTCACCCAGCTGGCAAGCCATACTCACTAGTTGACCTCAATCGAGCTGGTACGCCACTCTTGGAAATCGTGTCGCGACCTGATATGCACACTCCTCAGGAGGCGAAACGTTACTTGCAGGAAATCTATGCGATAGCTACTACTCTCGGTGTGACGCATGGCGATATGCAGCATGGAAATATGAAATTTGACCTCAATGTTTCGGTGTCGAAGACAGACACACTCGGTACTCGTACTGAACTCAAGAATCTCAACAGTTTCCGTAATGCGGAGCGGGCGCTGACCTATGAGATCAAACGACAGATTGATGTGCTCGAGAAGGGTGGTGTCATCGATCAAGAGACGCGCGGCTGGGATGATGCGAAGGGCAAGACCGTTGCTCAGCGTTCGAAGGAAGAAGCGCATGACTATCGCTATTTTCCTGAGCCAGATATTCCACCGCTGGTTATCACCCAAGATATGCGTGATCAGCAAACTCAGTTTGTCGGGGTGTTACCGATTGAGGTGCGGCGCGAGCTCGTTGAGCTTGGACTCAATAGTGATGAACAGGATGTGTTGATTGGCCAGCCGGCTACAGCTCGTTTGTTCGCAGAGACTCGCGCGCTAGTGCCGGCCGATAGTGTGAAAAAGGTGGTGAACTGGCTGGTTGGCGATTATCAGGCTTGGCTGAAGCACCAGGCAGGGGGCGATGATGACTTTTCGGCCGCACAGATAGAGCCAAATGTTAGCTCGGAATATTTAGCAGGATTAGTTCGGTTACAGGCTGATGGTGAGTTGACGACTCCGCAAGCAAAACAAGTCTTTGCCGTTATGTGTGATCAGGGTGGCGAGCCGAGCCACATCGCACAGGCACTTGGGCTCGAACAAATCTCTGATACCGATGAGCTAGCGACGATTGTTGAGCGTGTCATCGCCTCAAACTCCCAAGCGGTAGCTGATTACCGAGCTGGAAATGCCAAGGCACTCGGCTTTTTTGTTGGACAGGTCATGAAAGAAACCAAGGGACAGGCTAATCCACAGGTCGTCAATCAGCTGATACGCAGTTCTCTCGAGCAAGCGTAAGTAGTATGATGGGAGCATGAGCCCAGTTGCTTCACCGACGCCGACATCGCTTTCACAGGCGATAACGCCCCAGAGTATCATGCAACCGATTACTGATTGGCTCGGCGGTACCGTACCGAGTTTGCCAAAGGCACTCCTGTTTGTTGTGCTTGGTGTCATAGCGATTCGCATTACCTCTAAAATCCTTGTGAACGTTTTAGGTGTGACGAAGTTACCCAAGGCGACTATCAAGGTGACCGTCAAGCTTGTCGATATTACGCTCTGGATGCTGCTGATTATTGCCTTCCTTCAGCTCGCCGGCTTATCAAATGTCGCCTTTGCGATATCGGGTGCGTTTGCTATTTTAGCGTTAGCTTTCTCTAATGGATTCTCGGCCACAGTCGGCGATACGATCTCTGGCATCAGCCTTTCTAGAGATCGGCATTTTCGACTAGGTGACCGTGTGAAAGTTGGGGCTGATCAAAAGATCGAAGGCATCATTATCGATATGGATGTGCGGAAGACTCGATTGAAGGATGATGCAGGTCATATTTTTGTAGTACCGAATAGCTTGATTGATAAGAATTCATTTGTGTTACTTGAGCGACATGCCGGTCAGCGCCCCGCTTCGCCCACCAAGCCACTAGCGAGTGTGAAAAATACTGCTCGCAACCTGGCGGCTAAAACTGGTACAATGCGAGCTAAGAAAGGGTAAGAAAGTATGGAGACTACGTTATTTGTTCTGATTATTGTGTTGTCGGTGGCAGTCCTCATTCTGCTCGGCATCATGATCGCTGTTTTCTTTGCGACCAAAAAACTCATGGCGACAATCCAGCGTATTGCTGAGATAGCTCAGGATGGCACGAAAACTGCAGCTGATATCGTGCACGAAGTGAAAGAAAAAATCATTAATCCAATGACTATGAGTGCGATTTTTGCACAAATCATGCGCTCGACATCAGGTAGAAAAGGAAGGAGACGGTAACGTGGCCAAAAAAGGTGGCTTTTTTAAAGGACTAGGTATCGGAGCAGCGATTGCTGGCGTCGGAGCATTGCTCTTCGCTCCGAAGAGCGGTAAGGAGACTCGCGAGGATATCTCGAAGACGCTGAACGAAGCCAAAGATCAGCTCGGCAAGGGTCTCGAGTCGATCAAGGCCGCGAGTGTGCGCGTCAAAGACGATTCGGTCGTCGAGACTAAAGAACTCATTAAGCGAGCCGAAAAGCTCAAAGAACAAATGAATGTCACGGCGCTCAAGCTTTCGAGTACTGGCAATGAAGCTAAAGAGCAGACTCAAGAAGAGGCTCGTAAGCTCGCCGAGGAAGGTAAGAGTGTACTCGCCGAACTGCAAGTAGTTGCCCAGAAGATCGGTGCTTCGACTCAGCGTGAGGTCAAGCAGGTCTCAAAGCAGGTGAAAAAGTCAGCTGATAAGGTGGCTACTACCGCCAAGCAGACTGTGAAGCCAGCCGCTAAGACGCCAGCCAAGAAGCTTGCAACCAAACCAGCAGCCAAGAAGACAACCACGCGCAAGGCAACGACCCGTGGCGGCGCGAAAAAGTAGTCAGAGCTCCACGAAAGCTCAGCAAGTCGATGCCGCACAAAAAGCGGCTGGCTTGGTTGGGGCTGAAGAGTTTGTCGAGCTTCTGAATGATCGCTGGCGCTTCGCTTGGTTGAATTTTCGAGCAGGCGTGTATCGGGGCATCGGGCTGACTATCGGGGTGGCGCTCATAGTTGTTTTGCTCGGGTGGGCGGTGACGGTTTTTGGTGGGATTCCTTATATTGGTGACTTTGTTCTGCAAATAGAGCAAAGCGTACAGCAATCTCAAGCCAAATAAATACTTGTACATTATCGATAATGAAGCAGCGGGTACCTAGATAGGTACCCGCTGTGGGTTGTGATCAGTCCTCGGTTCGAGGGGGATCAGGGTATGCGTACTCCGGCCTCGACTCTTTGCGAACGATGCCCAGCTGTGCTGAACCGCGGGGGATATCATCGGTGTCGATGAGGCGCGTTCCAGGATGCGGCTGTGGCAGCTCGGACTCGAGCGGCGATGGCCAGCCCCAGACTCCGCCCGGGAGCAGATCCTGATGAGCAGCACCCGCGATGACGGCCGCTAGTCCCGCTTGGGAGGAGGCTCCAAAGATCCTTGCGTGCGGCATCTCAGGAGGTTCAAACCCTTGTCTCGTAAAGTGCTCTTCGATGAGCGGTGCGAGGAATTCCTCGGGCAAGCTTGGATCGAAGATGAACTCGCAGAGGATGCAGGCCATCAGATGGCTCGAAGGTGAGTCCGGGCCAAAGACGCCAATGGCTCCAAGCTGCATGCCATCTCCGCGTCGAATCAACACGGCTCCGGCACCAGGTTGGTCGGGTGTGAGCAAGGCAGTGCGAGCTCGATCGTGGGCATCTTGGAGAGAGGCACTGGGTGCCAGATCGCCACGTTGGGCGTAGACCATGTTGCCAGGTCGGTCGAGGAAAACAAGGGCACTCTTGGCCAGCCAGTTCTTACCAGCTCGGGCTAGGCGCTGATCAAGCTTGTTGATCGCGACGCGCGTCTGAGTGAGACTGATCGAGGGGTATTGAGTATGGGTCATAACTCTCCTCAGGAGAAGGTGCAGAATAGTTATAATACCATCTCAAAGTTCTTCAGTCAATTATCGGAAAAATGGCATTTAAAAAAATAAGGCCGGGTCTGGTAGTGATACCAAACCCGGCCAACTCACAGGGACTCAGGTGCCGCGGCGGCGCTGTCGCGATCCAAGGATCGAGACGGTGACGTACTCCCTCGCGTAGCTATCGGAGTAGTCGTGCAGGAGCTCGCGGCTCTCGACGGGGAACATCAGCATGGACAGTGCCTGGAGCACGATCCATTCCTGCAGCTGCAGGATGTACGTGTCGGCGTGCTCCACGAGGAGGAACACGGGATGCCGCACGTTGATGTAGATGGTTGCCGTCGTGTCGTCAATCTCCCACAGCCGGTCGGAACCGGGCAGGATCTCATGACAGATGCTGATGCCAGTCGAGGAGTCGTGCACCACCTTGCGGCGCTGACCCTCGGGGCCATAGGAGACACCCGGCTTGTCGCCGGTCCGTTCGGGCTGACGCCTGCCCCCCGTGGGGCGCGGCGTCGTCGAGCCATCACGGTTGCGCTTCTTGCCAGCACCACCCTGACCGGAACGCAGTCCCGGCTGCTCGGTCTCACCTTCGCCCTCGAGCTCGGTGTGGCCGGATCCGATGGTGCCGACGTGCAAGCTCTCGATGATGCGGCGCAGGTGCTCGGACTCCTCGAGCTTCAACAGCTCCTTGAGGCGTTCGAGCGTCTGCACGCCCAGGCGCTGGAGGCGAATCTCCTGCTCCTGGACCCGCTCATCGGTGTAGAGCTCGTGGCCGATGTCCTTGTACCACTGCTCGATGGCGATGCAGAGCCCGACGACCGCATCGTTCCAGACGAACTTCTTGCGGTTCGGGTGCAGTTCCACGTTCTTGGCACGGATGATGCCTTCGAAGTAGCCGGACTTGAGCGCCTTCTTGACATCCTCGCTCAACCAATCGCTGGCCTGACGGAGGAACTCCGACAGGGTGATCGGGTAGAGCGATTCCATCTCCGAGAACATGACAGTGCCCTTGCGGCCACTCGTCGTCTTCGGGGCGCGGTACAGCTCGAACTCCACATCGCCGGCGTCCGGCTCGGTGTAGGTCTGCACCTCGAACGGCTCACCACTGAAGCTGTGCGGTTCGATGACGCGTGTCGTACGCATGCCCTCGGTGTCCGCAAACTCCAGATGGCAAGTGACGCCGAGCTTGCGCATGGCCGGGCCGAGCTTGGCCTGCACCTGGGCACCGATCCGCTCAGCCGTCATGGCTGCGGTCTGAGTGTCCGTGGTGTAGTGGTTGATCCGGACGGCAGTGTTGTACTGCATCAGATCATCCCACTTCGCCTTGGCACAGGGGATCTCCGGCTCACTGGCCATCTTCTCGATGTCCTTCGCCTTGAACGTCCACCGGTAACCGGTGGTCGCTCCCGGCTCACGGGATGAGAAGGTGAAGTACTCGCACTTGTCGAGCGGGCTGATGAGCCCCAGGCCGAAGCGACCGAGCGAACCCGGCTGCTTGATGCCCTGGCCGATGCTCAGGAGTGCCTGGGTGAACTTCTCCGGAGTCACGCCCTCGCCGTTGTCGGCGACGACGATGATCCGCTTCCGTTCATCCACGGCGATCCAGATATCGGTTGCCTTGGCATCGAGGGCGTTCTGCACGGCCTCGACAATCACGGCAATAAGCGTGGTGTACGTGGACTTGGCCAGGTGAAGGATCACCTTGCCCATGTTCACGTCGAGTCGGTGCCTGATGGGCGCCGGCTTCGGCGAGGTCGCGGGAGTCTTGTCGGCTCCCTGGTTGGACTGGGGACGCTTACGACGGCGGGTCATGCCGTACTCCTTAGGGTTTGGGGCTAGCTCTAGATGGATTGGGTATACGAACGGGCTTTGGCTCCGGAGAGCCGGGTCAGAGCATTCGTCAGACGGAAGAACTGGTCTTCGCCGACGATGGCTCGCAGACGTTGCCGATCGGCATCGCTGAAGTCATCTGCCTCTGCGCGCTTGGCGAGAGGGTAGACGGCTTCGAGCAGGCTGGCGAGGTTCTTGATGACAACCTCGTTGCCCGCCGAACCATTGCTGGACGCAGTCGGCACGACTGGCGTGGGCTGCATCATGGGCTGGTTGGCAGGCGGGGTCAGACTCTGCTCCTGAGTTGTCATCCCCGGGATGGGGAGGGTTAGCAGGCGATCTGCCAACTGGGCGCGGGACGAGCCGCTATCATCAGACTCGCTAAGCCAGTCGGCCAGTTTTTGCATGGCCGGCGGCAGCGGTGTGATGGCATTGCGGAACCAGCGCCAGAGTTGTTGATCCGTGGGAGACGTGGAGCCGAGAACCTTGACCGCGTCGGTCGACACGATGTAGCCGTTGGCTACGAGTGCCATGAGGCGGATCAGGTTCTGATCAGTCTTCGAGATCTCGAGTGGCGTGAAGCCGGCCCGGATGAGGAAGACGAACAGCTTGGCTTGCACCAGACCCTTGGGGTTTGTCCCCAGGATCCAGGTACGTACCGTGCTGCTATTTACGCCACAGAAGTCACGGACTTCTGATCGCAGTTCGGGCTGCTGCTCGAGGAGCGAGCGCAGCAATTCACCTGATGGTTGAGGCATACGCCCCTCCTGGTAGTGAGTTGTGAAGGTTTTCCTCACAAGAGTGAAGATGGGGCCAATAATAGCATAAAATAACAGATAAGTCAACCTTAAAACGCTCACGTCGATAGCGTAGAATGGAAAGTGATATGGCAAATACGGTGGAGACAACGAAGGGGCAAGATACGGCTGTGAAAAAGCCGTCGGTGCCTTTTGTCCATCTGCATAATCATACGCATTATTCGCTTCTCGATGGCCTGCAGAAGGTACCGGCTATGCTGGATTGGGTGGAAGAGCTGGGGCAGAAAGCGGTAGCCATTACCGACCATGGCACGCTTTCAGGCGCGATTGAGTTCTATAAGGAGTGCAAGAAGCGTGATATCAAACCCATTATTGGGATGGAAGCTTATGTTGCACCGCGCAAACATACTGACAAGAGCACCCGTGAGGATCGTAGCCCCTATCACCTCACACTCCTGGCCATGAACGAAACTGGTTATAAAAACCTCATGCGCTTGTCGACGATTGCAAATCTCGATGGTTTCTACTACAAGCCGCGCATCGATCGTGATCTTATTGAGCAATATCACGAAGGGATTATTGCATTGACTGGCTGTATCGGCGGCGAAGTCGGGACGCATCTCTTGGCAGATAATTACGACGAGGCTAAGAAGACAGCTGAGTGGTACATGCAGGTCTTTGGAAAGGACCAGTATTATCTCGAGATGCAGCCGCATATTGGTTGGGAGCCGCAGGATAAAGTTAATGCTGGCTTGCGTAAGCTTGCCAAAGAGCTCGGTCTCGGCTTGGTGGTGACGGGCGATGCACACTACTCAAAGGAGACGCAGCATTACGCCCATGACATCCTCTTGTGTGTCCAAACCGGTTCGACCATCGAGGATCCTAACCGTTTCAAGCTCGATCAAGATTTGTCGATTCATGATGGCGCCTACATTGCTGAGCGTTTTCCAGAAGATCCCGACGCCCTTGCTAACACCGTCAAGATTGCTGAGCGCTGCAATCTTGAAATAGAGCTTGGGAAGATTCTTATCCCGAAGTTTGAGGTGCCAGAGGGGCGGAGTGAGCGGGAGTATCTGCGTGAGCTGGTCTATCAAGGGGCCATGTGGCGGTATGGGGATATTCCGAAGGAAGATATCAGTCATTATAACGAGCAGACTGCAAAGCCCAAGCTTCCTGAGCCGGTCGTTGAGCGCATCGAATACGAACTTGAAGTCATTGCGCGCATGGGGTATGACGGGTACTTTCTGATCGTGGCAGATCTCCTTAACTGGGCGAAGAACCAGGGTATCGTCTGTGGGCCAGGACGGGGTTCGGCGGCTGGATCCATCGTGGCCTATGTCACGAATATTACCGATCTTGATCCGATCAAGTACGAACTGCTCTTCGAACGATTTCTCAACCCTGACCGTATCTCTATGCCGGATATAGATATGGACTTTGCTGATGACCGCCGTGAAGAGGTGATTGCGTATGCAACCGAGAAGTATGGCCAGGAGAAGGTTGCGCAGATTATCACTTTCGGCGTCATGGCGGCGCGTAACGCCGTGCGTGACACCGGCCGGGTACTTGCCATGCCCTATGGCGAAGTTGATGTGATCGCCAAGCTCGTGCCGGCTCCAATTCAAGGTCGCCACATTCCACTGGCGAAGTCAATCGTTGATGACCCCGAGCTTAAGAAGGAGTATGAGGGCAATCCGCGAGCTAAGCGGTTGATTGATATCGCCATGCAGCTCGAGGGCACCATCCGCAATGCCGGCACGCATGCCGCTGGCGTCGTGATCGCGCCGGAACCACTGGTCGAGTACGTACCGCTGACACGAGCCTCGAAAGGCGGCGTATCGACTCAATACATCGGCACGACAATGGAAGATCTGGGTCTCTTGAAGTTTGACTTTCTCGGCCTCTCGAACCTGACGATTATCAAGAATGCTTTACGGATTATCCGTAAAGTCTACGGTAAGACGATAGAAGTCGGCGATATCCCAATCGACGACCCAAAGACGTATGAGCTGTTGGCGCGCGGTGACACAACGGGTGTATTTCAGCTCGAATCAGCTGGCATGAAGCGCTACATTCGAGAGCTTAAGCCAGATCGTTTTGAGGATATTATCGCCATGGTGGCGCTGTACCGCCCTGGCCCGATGCAGTGGATTGAAGACTTTATCGGCCGGAAGCATAACCCTGAGCGGATTACGTTTGACCATCCGAAGATGGAGGCAGCGTTAAAAGAAACGTACGGCATCATAGTCTACCAAGAGCAAGTCATGCAGATCTCAAAAGATCTGTGTGGTTTCACGGGAGGTCAAGCCGACACTTTACGCAAGGGGATTGGTAAGAAGATCCCTGAAGTTATCGCCAAGATGAAGAAGGATTTTATCGAGGGTGCCGTCACACATTCGAACGCCGATCGAGATTTTGTCGAGAAGCTCTGGGCGTCGATCGAAGACTTTGCAGCGTATTGTTTCAATAAAAGTCACGCAGCTTGCTACGCGCTCATTGCTGTACAGAC
>CAZDEK010000022.1:0-11491 GCA_964504625.1 uncultured Candidatus Saccharibacteria bacterium | reverse complement strand
CCGCCGAAACCAGGAGCAATAGCCTTCACGGCGGCGATGATCGCCTCAGGGTCTTGGGTTGAGAGCACAATTGGCCACGCATCGACCCCTGCCAGCTCAGCAAACAGCAACGCTTTGCCCTCCATAACGGGCAAAGCCGCCTGAGCTCCAACATTACCGAGACCTAGCACCGCCGAACCATCAGATACCACTGCAACCGCTCGCCCCGCCGCAGTCAGATCACGCGCCTGCTCAGGATGCGCCGCCAGACGTCGAGATACTTCGGCCACCCCTGGTGTATAGAGCTCCTTCAAGGAATCTGGCGTGAGTGCCGTACGAGCCGCCACGGAGATTTTACCGTGAAGCTTACGATGGAGTTCAATTGGGTTCGTCATAGCCAAGTCACCAGCCATTTCGATCGTAGGCTTAGATGTGTAATCGCCGTAGCAGCCATTGTCACCACCGCCCCCCAGATGATCCCCATGAGGCTCAAACCGACCGGCCAGCCGTTCAGTAAGGCAAGGCTATTCAAGTGAAATGCAGCGGAGAGGGCACCACCAAGCAGGGCAGCTCTGGCTAATGCCCTACCTAAATCATCCTTTTTGAAAGCTGGTCGGATAATAAAGACTATAACCAATAGACTCGCTACGCCATACCACACCATCAGTGGCCACAGCTGAACCGATGAGCTCAAATTGGTGCCAAGTCCTCGACGATACAGTTCACGAGCAGCTACAGCCAGCCAGAACCAATCTAAAACAAGATATGTTAGCCAACAGATTAGATACGCAACAATAGTTTTTCGCATACCTTTTATGGTATCACCACCCTCAGACCGACTGAATAGGTGAGCCGAACAAACAATTTATTCTCCGCTCGTAACAGCATCGTGCCGAACATTTTTAGTGCGCAGCCGACTGCAACGCCTGCATTTCGGCCAGCGTCCCGACTAATGCCTTACCGGCAAAGTCTTGAGCCGCCTCAGGCATTTCGCCATGGGCCATACCAATATGTACATGATTAGGGGTGACCCGTAAGCCCACATAGCTGAGCACCAGTTTCAGCTGCTCAGCGCCACGTGCACCGCCAATTGGACCACTGGAATAACTCACAATTCCAGCCGGCTTCCCTTTCCATTCATCCCACAGCCAATCGATCGCGTTTTTAAGCACCGCCGGATATCCATGGTTGTATTCTGGCGTTACGAAGATGAACGCATCGAGCTGAGCTATTACATGAGCCCAGTTCTGGACCGCCTGATGCGGGTACTTACCTTGGAGTCCGCCTGGTGGGATGGCGCTATCGACGAATGGCATCGGAAATTCCGCTAGATCTAGCAATGTAACCTCGCCGTCCTTCCATTCCGCTCGAGCACATTCTAGTGCCCATCGTGCAATCGGCTCCCCCGTCCTGCCTTGACGTGTCGAACCCAAAATAATTCCAGCCTTCATCACTCCTCCTAACGCTACCTTAACAATCTTCGTGCTTGCAGAAACAATCAGCTAAGTCTGTAAGCGCATGATCGATGCGTTGCTTCTGCTCAGCAGATAAGCCTCGATAGGTCGTATCAAAATACTCAGAGAGAGTAGTTTCGGCTGCACGATAGGTATCCAAGCCTTTTTCCGATACCTCGAGATAGCCGTAGCGACGATCAGCTTCGTGTGGCATGCGCTGTAAATAGCCCCGCTTCATGAGAAGTGAAACATGCCGCGACACTGCCGCTGGCGTGACTCCGAGCTGCTCCGCCAGATCGCGCTGGCACTGCCGGCCATTCGCCATCTGCATAAGCACAAAGAACTGCGATAGTGTTAGATCATGCTTGTCTTGCAGTACCCGCTCACCCTGCTTGTCCATTTGAAACGTTATGCGATGAATCAGCTGAGCCGTTCGTTTGGCAAAAATTTCCGTCGTTGTCTTCATGATTTCACCAAACTAAACTGCTCATAATGAACAAATTCGGATGGCACGCGCTTAGCCTTGAGTTGACTACGCAGCGCATTCATCATTGCAGGTGGTCCGCAGATATAAAAATCTGCTTTGGTCAACTTGCCAAGCTCGCGCTCAAGAATATCAGCCGTAAGCATTTCTTGGATTGCCCCTTTGAGCTTTCCCTCTGTGATGACATAGCGAATGGTGAGATTGAGCTCGCGCGCCAGTCGTTCCAACTCACCCTTCAATGCCAGCTCTTTCGCGTCTCGCACTGAATAGAAGAGCCAGACTTCACGCTTGTCGTTCTGTCGTGCCAGCTCACCAATCATCGCGCGCATCGGCGTAATACCGATACCGCCAGCTATAAATACTAGCCGCTTCTGGGTAGCTCGATCAAGCGTAAAGCGACCGTATGGACCATCTACGACCACTGGTGTACCCTCTGGGATCTGAGCCAGTTTGGCTGTAAAGTCTCCTAGGTTCTTGTAGGTGATACGCAGCTCCTGACTATTGGGTTCGATCGAGATAGTGAATGGATGTTCCTCGGCCCAAAAACCGCGAGCCACAAACCAGTACTTTGCAAACTGACCAGCCGTGTAGCGGAAATTCTGCAGATCCCTGCCACGTAGATACAAGCTCGTAAATCCTGATACTTCTTCGACTACCCGAGCTACCCGAAACTGATGACGATGCCATTTCCAGAAAGGCAAGAAGAAGCGGTAGTACGCTATCATCAGTGCCGTTACAAGATACAGCAAGAGCCAATACGCTCTAAACCATGGCAACGTAATGAGTTCGCGTCCGTTGGAGAATTGATGGCCAACAGCCAGCGCAATCACCAGATATGTCGCGAGATGAATGTAATACCACCATTGGTACTTCAGACGACGACGAGCTATGACCAAAGAGCTAGCAGCCACCACAAAGAGGAGCAATTCAGCGAGAAACGCCTTGGTGATATCCTCAAGATTCCGCATCAGAATCGGCAGCACTAATGGAATCGCGACGTTATAGACCGGAGCGTAGGCAGCTAGAATGGTCGGTACGTGTACGAGTACGAGCAGAACGGCTGCAAAGCCATTCCAGCGATGAATGCGCGTCAAACGATCGAGGCCAAAGTCATCCTCTAGCTGCCGGGGGCGACCGATTAGCCAGAGCTGAACAAGCAGTGTGAAGCCAGCATAGAGTGCACCGAGTCGCGATAATGCTAGCAGAGTTTGGGTATAGTCAGTGCCGATTTTAGCCAGGTTTATGGTAGCCCATACCGCAAAAATAATGACGACGTTGGCTGCCCAGAGCACCACCCAACGCCATTGTCGCCATGTCATCTCCATGGCTCTCATGGTACTTGGCAATTAGTTAACGTGTCAACTGTATTATTATTCTAAACTACCCAATATCCTGTGGCGAAGAGCACCAGCAAAACAGCCATGGCCATTGATGTTGCAACTATATAACTTACTCGAGTTGCCTCACTTCTTCCCTCCAACCATTTTCCGATCAATAAGAATATCGGAAAAACCGGTAATGCATATCGGGAATCAGAAATAAAGTTACCACTCAGAATCAATATGGCAGCCGTTAGTCCTGCATATACCGTTAATGCTATGGGGAACTTCTTCCGCCAGCTCATTACCGCACCCCAAGCAATCAATGTCCATCCAGCTATATACTGAAACGAGTTAATTGTCTCATTACGGATTACAGATCGAACACCCTTCATATAGGTCTTCAATATATTTGGCTCAATCCGCATATAGTCCCACCCCATTGCATATGCTTGTCGCATTGCTTGCCACGGCAGCATATTCGTATGACGAGCTAAGAAAAGCCAATAAATTGCTATACCAATAAAACTTAATGGAATTGATAGCACCTTCCAATCGAAAGAACGGGGTCTCCAGTTATGATCGTCAAAATACTGAACCGCTAACGCCATTCCTAACACCACACCGGGAAATCGAGTTGCACTAGCGAGGGCTGCCAGCATGGCTGCTGCTAGATATCTCTTTTCAAGTATCCACACTAAACACCAGGCAGCTAGCGCACAAAATAAAGCCTCTGTATAAAAAGCTGTCATAAAGTGTGCCGTAGGAAAAGCGAGCCAGGCGACAACAACATATAAAGCTACTCGCCCATCAAACTTCAATTTGGTTGCCAATACATATAGACCTTGCACTGCAAACGTAACTGCGCAGATATTTATTAGCATGGCAGCACCAACCCAACTTAGTCCCAGAAGATGCAGTGCACGAACAGCCATAGGGAATAAAGGATAAAAGGCAATGGTGGTGAAGTCAGACAGTGAATAGCCCTTTTGCGCGATATTCATATAATAATTTCCGTCCCAAATTACCGTCCCCTTGATGAGGGTAGGATAAGCCCCATGACCAGCTACACCGGGCTGACCCATTACTGAAATGGCAAAGCATCGGAGCACGAACACTACTATCAACCAAACTAACGCAATACAGACTGCAGGTCGCCTAGAGAAAAAGCGGGTTACATTCGAGATGACAGGGCTCATATTTATCGCTTGTGGATTTTTGGGGTCGCCAAGAGGATTGAGGCCATGAGCATTCCAATTACTACCCAAATATGCATGATATAAAGAGTCGAAAATGTTTGATACTGGATCACAAGAGCAGCCAGGTACACCAATAAACTTAGCATAAATATCGATAGCCCATCGCTAAGTTGAGTCTGATATACTATCTTGCTGGCTCTCCACAGCAATAGTAATGCGAAGATTGAAAAAGCTGTAATGCCAATCAATCCCGACTCCGCCAGCAACTCAAGAGGCTCATTATTCACAATAATATAACCACTCGAGCCACGATAGCCCTCATATTGAGCAATGGCATAATGACCAAAATTTCCTGGCCCAATTCCAAAAATGGGACGCGTTCGCCAAGCCGAAATCGCCAGAGTACGATTGCGCTCGCGATCATCCTGCAAATCAAGATTGGTTGCCTGCTTAAAGGTCGATTCGGTCCTACTTGTTGCAGACTGATTAGGTAGCTTATTGAATGAGATTCTTTCAGCTATCGCTCCAGAAAGAAAAACTAGAGCATAACTTAATGCAACAGCCAATAGCACAATTCCAATAAATTTTACCGTTCTTAGCCAGTCTAGTTTATTGCGGAAAAAAATAATCGATACACCCAACATGATAATGACACCAGCAATTGTCGCCATAATAGCTCCACGCGAAACCGATAACAAAATTTGAACCAAAATACAGAGTATTAAAGCAGGATGTGACTTCTTGGCAAAGATATACCTTGCCGCATAGATAAAAAGAGGAATCTGCAAAAAATTTGCATAGTATAACGGCTCAAGGCCAAAAGATTGAATACGCGGAAAGCCTAAGGCAGTTCGTGTATACATATCGCGTAGCCCTGTAAAAGCCGTTGACACACCTAGCGTATCTGCAAAGTATTGATAAAAACCAAATATAATCACAATCCATACGGTAAATCGCAGTATTGGCTCTAACTTCTCTAACCAATCTTTTTTAACAACTCTAGATAATACGAATGCGGTTATTGCTACAAATACCGTAAATAGCCAAACTGCTAAACTCCTTTTCAGGTCATTAGCCTGCACGGCTGAAAGTAAATATACAAATAAAAAAGCTAGCAGAGCAAAATCCACCCCATTCAACTTCGGCCAACGCCGTAATCGATATATTCGATAGCCGAACGCACCAATCAATAATAGTGCCGCTATGTGACTGAGTCGTAATGTGTAGCCACCAGGAAATATTGGCAGATGAAGCGTTAGAATTCGCTCATACGGTAGAAAGAATACAATGGCAGCTACACACAGATAAATAAATCCGCCGCGTGGCTCACTCCAACTCTTCAGTTTTTCTATAAGTTTCATATTTCGCCTAGGATCCTCAAAATATTCTGGGCTGCTCGCTCCCAGCTAAATGAGCGGGCCCGTAATCGGCCTGCTTCAACTAATCCATTATACGTCTTTGTGTCTTCTGTGTGTCGTATCTTCTCCGCGAAATCATCGACATTATGAGGATCGAAAAATAAAGCTGCTTGCCCTGCAATTTCATGAAAAACAGGAATATCCGAGCAAACCACCGCAACACCTTGACTCATAGCCTCTATGACTGTTAACCCGAAGCCCTCTTCAAAGCTGGGTTGTGCCACTACTGCAACGGATCTTAGATAGCGCACATACTCAATGTCAGTTATAGGACCCACAAATCGTACATTCTTAGAGCCACTCAGTATATTCTCCAGTTCCTCTTGACGGTCTGGACTTAATGACCCAGCACATACTATTGCATAGTCTGTTAGCTTATTAGCGGCAGCCATCATGAGCTCTACATTCTTATATGGTTCATATCTACCCATATATAGAATTTGCCTTTTCCGCTTGGCAGATGGGTCCACAACTGGAAGATCTACTCCATTATAAGTTACATATATTGGTTTTTTGGGTAAGAGCGACTGCAATTCAGATCTAGTCACTTCACTTACTGTACAGACAGCGTCCGCTTGGCCGAGAAGATACTTCAAACCCGAATAAGTACTATGGAATAAACTCCATGCCAGAGAAGTTGTTGCAGACTTATTGTGCCATGGGATTAGATCGTGACAAGTGAGGATAAATTTTGGTGTATAGGCCTTTGGACGTAAGTGTAAATAGTGAGGAGATATATACGCTGTATAGCCTTGAGACAATCGGGCCAAATGATCTCGCGAGCGGAATAGTTTCCTCGGCGAAGGACCTTCAATTATTTGCTCCACATTTAAACCTTCTGCTTGTCTGGGCTCTATCACGACTAGATCAACATCTAATTCTTTCTCTAGCAATGCATTCACAATCCCGCGAGTGTAACGAGTAATGCCATCAGGATGATCATGCTTTATCCACCTCCCGTCATACAGAATCTTAACCTTACTCATGACAAGGCCTTATCAATTGAACCGACTAACTGACGAGCACTCTTACCCCAGGAAAAATCCTTCAAACGCTGATTTCCCATACTAATGAGTTTCTTCCTGAGCTGCGCATCGGATAGCATTCGAGAGATCTGGATAGCCATCTCATGAACATCTTCAGGATCATTAATATACAGCGCTGCCCTTCCTGCTACCTCGTGCATAGATGACCCGCGAGTCGTTATTACGGGTGTACGCGCCGCCATGGCCTCTAAAATCGGCAAACCGAATCCTTCATAAAAACTTGGAAATATGAAGCATCTTGCACCTGCATATAAAGCCGGTGCATCTGTATCTTCCACATATCCAATGCGTTTTACAAATCCTCGCTTCTCACCGTCACTTGCTAAGGCAGTGAGCTCTTCATCATTCCAGCCCTTAGCACCCGCTATCACCAATATGCACCCCTGCCTCTGTCCCTCAGTTAGTGATGTAAATGCCCGTATAAGGTTACCCAGATTTTTGCGAGGCTCATTATTACCCATAAAGAACGCATAGTGCTTCGGCAAACTATACTTCTTCATGACTTTTTCGATGGAGAGATTGCGCTGATACCTATGCTGATCCACAGCGCCGTATACCACATCAATTCTACTCTCGTCGGCAGCATAGATCTCTATCAAATCTCTCTTAGTTGACTGTGATACGGCTACTGTACGGGTGGATTGGAGAACGGCTAGTGGAACGAATTTACGAAGATATACTAAATTTCGCGATTCGACGTGATCAGGGTATTTTTCATAGGCGAGATCATGCACTACCGTGATACTCTTAACGCGCTGGCGAACCGGATAGCGCACGAAGTTAAAGTTCACCATCAGATCCGGCTTACCAGAGTGTAGTATGTCGACAGGTGGCATCAACCCCCGTTTGAAAGCCTGATTCCACATTCTGCCAGGTATATATCGACTGAATTTCATGGGCAAATTCAATGCCTGTATAGAGCTAGGAATCTCCGCAGTGGCAAAAAGATTACCTATTAAAACAAAATTATATTCATCATGCTCTTTAGCTAATGCCCGTATGAGATTTTCTGTGTAGTACCCTATGCCCGACTTATTTCCTGTTGGGCTAGCTAGTAGATGAGTGATCTCCAGCCACACTTCTGGACGACTAGACATGCAGTGCCTCTTGGTATGATTGAAGTGTATCGCGAGCTGCTAAATCCCATGTGTAATTATGAAGGATATATCTTCTCAATTTTGGATGGGCACCATTCGTCCATGCTCGCTGAAGTGCCCCCTCGATGCTGCCCTGAGCAAAAGGATCACAATAGTAAACCATGTCTTTAAAATACTCCTTGGTAGAGCCCCTATCAGTTGATACGATAGCGCAGCCGCCACAGGCAGCCTCCATGCTGGATAGACCTGGCGTTTCGTACCAGCTTACAAGCGCATGTACTCGCGCCTCGTAATAGTATTTGAGCAACTTTGCCGGCGTCATGTGCGCTAGATACTTGAAACTATGAGCTTCGATGAGCTTCATGCAATCTTGAACGTATTCATCGCCGGTATCTGCGCCGCCAATCAGAACTAATGGCAGCTCAAGCTTAGCACATGCCATTATTAGCTTTTTGGTGTTTTTCCTTCGTTCGATGCGCCCTACTGATAGAACATAATCTTTGCGCCCATTAGTAGGTTTATTTCGATACGCATCTATATCAATTGCATTTCTGACAACTAAATGTTTTCTTGGACGTAATCTATATGCCCTCTCCAATTCGCGTTCTTCTCCCTCTGAATTAGGTAAGAGAATAGTCGCACGTTGGAAAAGCCATTTCTCGATCTTTCGAGAATTGTCTCCTTTCACATAGCTCTGTAGATGTTTTAGTCTCGCCCAAAGCGCTTTCGTCGCCCCAAGACCGAGGCTGTGCTGCATAAGGGGTACAATAGGATTATTCGCGATGCCAACCGCTTGTTCAACTTTAGACCAATAGATTGTCGAGAAAGCAATTGGCTTATTGTAGCGCAATGCATTTTCAAAGAATGCTTTAGTTTCCTCAAAGCGCGGTGAGTTGAAGCAATGCACTATGTCATAAGCTGATATATCAGCAGTACATTCAGAAAAATACTTGACTTCGATCCCTATTTTTCTTAGTCCATCTGCTGTTGAATAAATCTGAGTTAGATCACCACCTCCAACCTCTTTGTGGTTAGAGCGGATGAAGAATGCCACCTTCATTTTGCCTGTCCTCCATATAGCCGCCAGCGATAGTACGTTAAAAGAGCTGCACTGACTAGACCTGGCACCCCATCTTTCCAGCCACGTAACCTAATATAGCGATATGGAAACTCCTTCATAACGCTCAGAAGACTTGGTTTTTGGCTCTGTACTTTTGCCTCAAGCGAAGAGTATTTTTTTACCTTATTGATATACTCTGCATAATTCTTATAAGTAAAATGAATGATATCTCCTGATATGCGCTCAGTGTCGCCATGAACTTCTAGCTGCTCATGTATTTCACGCTGTCCGTATTTCGCGCGTTCTTTATTAATGAGCCGCGGATGATAGTCAGGATACAAACCCCCATGCTTTAGCCATTGATCACCAACGTGGTTTCGAAAGGCTATTTCATAAGCGGCAGTATTATGCCTAGGCAGAAGGTGCTTAATACTATCAGCCAATTCCTGACTTACTCGCTCATCAGCATCCAGTACAAGTACCCATGGGTGACGAGCTTTTTTTATCCCAAAATTTTTCTGGCTAGCAAACCCGTCTAATTTTCGCTTGATAACTCTTGCGCCACTTCGCTTAGCAATTTCCGGGGTTTCGTCAGTACTCACATCGTCTATAACCACAATGTCATCAGAGATTGCCTGTACGGAAGCAATTGCATCAGGAAGCATATCCGCTTCATTCTTCGCCGCAATCATGACGCTAACCTTCATCGAATAAGCTTCTTACTACCTTTTAGTTTGCTTTTCAAGAAATAGCCTTTCGCATAGCCCATCATTTGTGAAACATCAAAAGCTACAATAAGTAGAGCCATTAGGGCAAAGGTTTTGAAGCCTTTCATTTTTCGCCAAGGCCCAATTACCCTACGAGCAATGTATAAACCAAATAGCGCGAGCATTATCACGGTAGACCACGGCAGGATTAGTAAGCCGAGCAGGAGCGTTATGACGAAAATGCCATATTTCAAATACATCTTCAAAAAGTGATCTGGGCTTAGAGAGTCTATTCCATCACCTACCGCGTACCAGTAGTATTGCCTGTAAAAATCTCTTAGATTTGGCCGTGGGCGCCAATATACAATGGCCTTAAGCCCATCTTCAAATTTATAACCCGCCTTTTTTAGAGCAAGATCAAAAGGGGTATCCTCATTAAAATTAGTGTGCTCAGGATATTTACCCGCTTTCTTCCAAGCGGTTTTCGTATATGCGATTGAGCGACTGGATGGTAACCATGTATCGACATCAATGTGGTCATTGGGGTTCAGCATTAATGTGGCGGATACATTCTCAAAAAATGTCTGTGGATCAGCCTTGAATCCCCCAGACACAACCATAGCATGAGGATTATCACGAAAAGGCTGAGTAATATTCTTCAGCCAGTCTTTATCAAGTCTTGAGCCCACATCGGAGCACGCAATATGCTCATATGTAGCATTTTCTGTGGCAGCGTTTCTTCCAATTGATCTGTTACCGGGGGCGTGTACGAGCTTAAGTGGTGCACCTTTATCTATATATTCCTGTATTATCTCTACCGTTCCATCAGTGGATCCACCGTCAGCTATCACTATCTCATCTGGTGGCAAAGATTGCGTAAGCGCAGAATCAATAAACGCCGCAATATCCTCAGCTTCGTTTCGCTCGGTAGTAATCAAACTAACTTTCAAGGCTTGTCGAGATGCTTTCTGACTGTTTTGAGCTCGCTTCATCCCCTCATTATACCCATATAACAGCGGCTCTACATCTTATGCCGTCTTGGTAGCGACTACCTCTAGCCCCTCGCCGCGACCAAAAAATGTGAAAAACGGCAACAGGGAAGCAGTTACCATGCTCAAGGGCACATAGGTCGCATAATATGCCCCCATGACTGCAGCGCTCTTTTTTTGCTGTTTGATGCCGTTTGGATTCTTTCCCATTAGCATATAAATCGATAAGTTCGTGAGATACTCAAGGTCTGCATTTCGTGTACGCACTTTTGTTATAGCAAATCCAGCTTTTTCTAAAAGTCTTGAAAGAGCTTTTCCGTTATACAGCATGAGATGCTCTGGAGGACAATACATTGGCCACTTATTTCTGAGGGCCTGAGAATAAAAGCTCTGAGCATTAGGCGTAGTGATATAGAGGATCCCATTCTTCTTCAGTGATTCATATATTTTTTGTAACTGCTCATGAGGATTAGTGATGTGCTCAATTACATCAAACCAAGTTACAATATCGTAGGTTTCTTGAGGCACCTCCACATCATCAAGCATCCCTTGAAGAGTTGGGACGTTAAGTCGAGATGCATTTTCAATACCTGCATCACTGGGCTCTATACCTTGGATATCAAAACCTTTTTCACGCATGAAGTCGAGAAATACACCTCCTGCACTGCCAATGTCGAGTAGTTTCCCTGACTTTTTATAGCGGGATATAAGTTTGTGGCGCCCATAATACCTCTTCCAG
>CAZDEK010000021.1:0-11656 GCA_964504625.1 uncultured Candidatus Saccharibacteria bacterium | reverse complement strand
CAGCAATACCCCTACACCTTCCCAAACGCAGAGTCAAAGTGCAAAACGCGATAGTCAGCGTAAAAAAGATCTGAACGATATTGCAGTCGGACTTGCGGCTTATCAAAAGTCTACAGGGAGCTATCCCTCAGGAAGTGACATTTCCGCCCTACAGCCCTTGACTACTGCAAATCCACCATACATTGAGAAAATCACTAATGACCCCCTCTCTGACCCATCTACCAACCTCATTATCAAATACAACTACAGCTCAGATGGCAAAAGCTATACATTATCAGCCACACTAGAGAATAAAAACGATCCAGACGCTAAAAACGGCCTCTATATCTTAAAGAACTAACTGGACTGCTTGGTTGATTTCACCCGACCCGTCTTGGGCTTGGTTGGTTTTGGTTGTGTGCGTCGAGCCGCTCGTTTGAGCTTATAGTTATTCCATACAACTAGGAGCGGGGCGGCATTAAAGATCGAGGAGAAGGTTCCGGAAATAATACCAATTAGTAGCGCAAACACAAACAATCGAATCGTCTCGCCACCAAACACCAGTAAGGCCAGAAGCGTAAAGATTACTGTCAGGCTGGTAGCCAGTGACCGGGCTAATGTCTCAACGATACTATCATTCACAATTGTTTCAAATGGATAATTGTAGCGCTTAAGATTCTCCCGAATCCGATCAAATACCACAATCGTATCGTGGACCGAAAAGCCAATAGTAGTTAGAACAGCCGTAATAAACAACGAATCGACCTCTACATTAAAGAAATGACCTAGTAGCGAGAAGATTCCCAGCATAACCAGGGTATCATGCAGCAGTGCGATCACGGCTGCCATGCCGAAATTCCACGGGCTCACTGGTGGTGGCGTATTGCGAAATGCAAAGGCCATAAAAATCACAATTGCAATCGACGCTAACGCCACTGAAATCACTGCATTACGCGTAATATCACGACTCACAGATGGACCAACTGATTCGAAACTCGTCTCCTCAGCTCCCTTTTCCGCCAGCTTCGCCTTGATCTGCGTATTGGTTTCAAGCGGTGACTTACCCTCGGCATCACGATAGCGAGCTAGAATCGCCCCCTCGCCAGTCGAGGTAATCGTTAGATCACGCACTCCAGCTGCTTCAAAAATTGACTTTATCTCTGCCTGGCTCTTGACGCCCTTGATTTCCATCACTTGACCGCCAGCGAAATCAATACCGGGCTTGAGGCCCCACAAGGCTAGTGAAATACAGCCAGGAATAATGACTAGGAGCGAAATAGCAAACCATAGCTTGCGACGGCCAATGATGTTCATGCCTTCGCCTCTTCTGGCTTGGCTGGGATAGGTAGCCGCGGACCACTATAGCGCTGCGGATCATGACCCAGTCTAGTCCGTACAAACAGATACAAGAATGTTCGCGATACAGATATAGCAGTGATCATGGAGATAATCACACCCAAAGCAAGTGTGACAGCAAACCCTTTTATGATTGGCGCGCCAAAACTATAGAGAATAATACAGGTAATAATTGTTGAGACATTTGAGTCACGAATCGAGTTCCAAGCACGCGAGAAGCCAGCCGTCATCGAAGCTTCCACCGACTTACCAGCTCGTAATTCCTCTTTCATTCGCTCAAAGATCAAGATATTTGCATCGACCGCCATCCCGACGGACAACACAAAGCCAGCTATGCCAGCAAGAGTGAGAACAATCGGCCATGGCGATACGCTAGAAAGCTTAAACACGGCTACATTGAAGATTACGTAGATTATTAAAGCCAACGAAGCGAGCACTCCAGCCCAGCGGTAACTAAAGATCATGAAAATCATGACCGCAATAATACCGATGGCGCCTGCAACCAAGGATTTAGCGATTGACTCACTGCCCAAGGTGGCGCCAATCGTCCGTTGACTCGTCAACTGAACGGGAACTGGTAATGCACCGGCATTCAGCAACACGGCTGTCTGATTAGCAGTCTTGATATCAGCAAAACCAGTCATCTGACCCTGACCGTCAGTGATGGGCGTCGATACTGTGCCATTAAAGAGCACTTCATTATCAAGCACGATTGCCAAACGGCTATTATTCTTGTTGATGCGAGTGGTCAGCTCGGCAAACTTCTTTGTCGAATCACCACCCTTCATCTGAAAGCTAATGACTGGTCGGGCGGACTGGGGATCAACTGCTGCGGTCGCTTTGTCGAGATCTTTCCCTGACAGGTCAGTCGGAACTACATTACCGTCACTGGTGACTTCATAAAAACTCAGCGTTGCTGTCCGTCCAATTTGATCGGCAGCAGCTTGGGCGTCTGTGACCCCTGGCAGCTGGACAACGACCCGATTCGTACCAGACTGCTGAACAACTACTTCACTTGTACCAGTTGGGTTCACACGTTTGGTGATAACATTAATCACTCCATCCATGGCCTTCTGTCGCTCATTGGCTGGTGTTTGATCGAGCTTGGCTTCATACGTCAAGCTCGTACCACCCAGTAAATCCAGACCAAGCTTTACTTTAGGCTGGACATTTTTAATACCAATCGCCCGAAGGACACGGTCCTCACGGGGTATGATTAAGATAACGGCAATAACTACGGCTACAATAATAAAATAGAGCCGCCGACGGATCTTTTTATCCATGAAGTCCCCTGTATAAACAACCACCCATACTCAAGTAGCAATCATACCCGATCTGAAGTACTCCTAGCAACTCTCCAGTCGCCTTCTGATAGACTAACAATAGGAGAAAGTAGTGGCTAAGACGTTCGTTAGTGTAGATGTAGTGGCGTATGCCCGGCCGGAAACTCGCTTATTTGACTACCGCGTACCAGAAGGTGACGCCGTGCAGACTGGGCAGTTGGTCGAGCTGCCATTTGGCCGTCAGCGCAGCCTGGGCATGGTTCATACCGTCACTCACCGCACCAATGTCCCTGCCGGTATGCTCAAAGCTTATACTCGACAGCTCGATATACCGCCTCTTCCTAATCATCTGCTCAAACTCGCCGACTGGCTGAAGCAATACTATGCAACCTCAAGTCATGCAGTCTGGACAACTATGTTGCCTAGTGGGCTTCTCGCTAAACCACGCCGCACCAAGCCGCAAGCTGCAGTCACCACCTCGATAACTACCCCCGCCAAACTCACCGCTGATCAGCAAGCAGCCTACTCTGCGATTCAAGCCGCCAGGACACCAATCTTGCTCGAAGGCGTGACTGGCTCCGGTAAAACACATGTCTATGAAAACCTGATTGCTGACACGTTACAGCGTGGGCAATCAGTGATCTTTCTTTCTCCGGAAATCTTTCTTACCACCCAGCTACAAAGTCGACTCGCCAAACGCTTTAGTCACTGTATGAGCGTGACCCACTCGCGGTTGACAGCCAGCGCTCGTCGCAACCTCTGGCTAGCAGCTCTCCAGCGCGAAGAACCTTGGCTGTATCTGGGCCCCCGCTCGGCCCTCTTTCTACCGACCCGCACACTCGGACTCATCATCATCGATGAAGCACACGACTCAAGCTACAAACAAGAGCAAGCCCCCCGCTACCAAGCCCGCGACGTGGCGGCCGAGCTAGCTCGACTGACAGGCGCTCGACTGGTGCTAGGCAGCGCCACACCTGATCTCTTCACGCATTGGCTAGCTGACCATGGTCGCCTGACACGAGTAAGCCTGTCGCAACGCTATGGTCACGCCCAACTACCCACAGTAAAACTCGTAGATATGCGGGGTCTATCAGGCCCAATTGCACCTGAGCTTATGCAAGCACTGCAGGCTCGATTGTCTCGCGGAGAACAGAGCCTACTGCTGCATAATCGACGCGGAACAGCCCGCAAACTCAGCTGCGAAGCCTGTGGGTATATTATGCGCTGTCCGCACTGTGACGTCGGTCTCGTCTTCCATGCCGACACTGGCCGACTCCATTGTCATATCTGCGGACGAAGCCAGTTCCCAACGGCGAGATGCCCAGATTGCGGGAGTAATGAGCTCCGCTACGCAGGTTTCGGCACAAAATTCCTCGAGACAGAACTCAAACGGCTTCTGCCAACTGCGCGCATTGGCCGGATTGACCGCGATGAAACCTCAGAGGCAGCTCTAGCAACTAAGCTGTCTGAAGCTGAGACTGGTCAGCTCGATATATTGATTGGTACGCAAATGATTGCGAAGGGGCTAGATTTGAGTCAAGTTACGCTAGTCGGCATCGTTGCGGCAGATGACCTAGCTAGTGGGAGTGACTTTCAAAGTCGCGAACGGGCGGTAGCACTCATGATGCAGGCGGCTGGTCGAGCTGGTCGAGCAACCAACCCGGGTGAAGTCTATATTCAGACACGTCAACCCGAAAGTCCACTGTTTGATGAAATCCTTCACCATGCCTGGCCAGCTTTCGCAGCAAATGAGCTCATGCGCCGACGCCAATTTGGTTACCCACCATACCGCTACCTCGCGCGGATCACCTTTCGTCGACGCGGACAGCAGGCAGCTGAAGCTGCAGCCGACAACTGGCTAGCCGAACGCTCCAGCCAGTCAAATCTTGAGTTCCTAGGCCCCGCCAGCCCGTATATCTCCCGCCAAGGCAGCGACTATCTTGTGCAAGTAGTTGTTAAAGCCCGCCGCCGGAATGAGCTGCTCGCCTTGGCACCCAGCTTGCCGCCGGATGTCGTCTTTGACATTGACCCCATATCTGTAATCTGATCTAATAGCTATATGATACGAAAGCTGGTGACGATTCCAAGTACTACCCTGCGACACAAATCCCGCCGTGTGGGCCATGTCGATGAAGCCACCCGCAAACTTGCTCAAGATATGGTCGACACTACCCTTGATTGGGACCATGATAGCGAGTTTGGCGCCGCCTTGGCAGCAATACAAGTTGGCGAGGCCATCAAGCTGACAGTTGTCCGGAATAATTTCGACGACGCCGAAGACTCGACATTTCTGACGTTCGTTAATCCAGAAATCATTCAAAAAAGCCAGGAGCGGGTGGTTGACGTTGAGGGCTGCCTGAGTGTCCCAGGATATTATGCAAAAATTCCTCGCGCTAAACGCGTCAAAATCAAGGCTGAGACCCTTGAAGGTGAAACTATACGCATGACACTGGAAGGCTTCGCCGCCCGCGTCTTTCAGCATGAAGTCGACCACATGCAGGGTAAGCTCTTCTTCGACTATATCAAGAGTCCGGAAGATGTACTGCGGCTCGACGAAACAGGCAAATTAGTACCCGTCGATGAGATACCAGCTGAGCTCCTACAGGCCAAACTATAAACAATGTCAACACACCGCCTGATATTCTTTGGTTCAAGTGAACACAGCGCACGACTGCTAACGGATGTACTGCGGCAAGATTGGTGCGAGATCGTAGCTGTCGTCACGCGCCCAGCCCCTCAGCAAGGACATCGACACCAGGCAGATACCCCAGTCGTCGCAATCGCTGAAGCGGCCGGCATTCCCGTCTGGCGCCCCCACCACCCCGATGATGCTATTGCTGATATCCAGGCTGCCAAAGTGTCAGCTGGACTACTTTTCGCCTATGGGAAAATACTCTCCGATGCACTGATCGCCGCTTTCCCACAGGGTATTATCAATGTTCATCCCTCGCTTCTACCACGACATCGCGGTCCATCACCTATAGAGGCAACAATTCTATCGGGTGACACGGAAGCTGGCACCACGATTATGCTCATAACTCGCGAGATGGACTCTGGCCCAATCTTACAACAAGCCAGGTTTCCCATTGTACTGGATATCTCAAAAAAAGAGCTCTGGGAGAAACTCTATCAAGCTAGCCTCTCGGCTCTTAGTGAAGCCGCCCCAGCCTACCTAGCTGGAGACAGGCAGCCACATTCCCAACCTGAGACTGGAGTAAGTTATTGCAAGCTAGTGCGCAAGACCGATGGGGCGGTAGACCTCAACGCCGAATCAGCTATCAGCCTCGAGCGTAAGATCCGAGCTTACGCAGACTGGCCAAAGGTCCGCATTCCCATTCGCCTAAATACTACCGCTACCGAATTGATACTGCTCGCAGCCAAGCTCGACAGCCATACCTGCCCGACTCCTCGCCTGATCCGCCAGAAGCATACAACTCAGCTGTGCTTACCTGATGGTTCATTGAGCCTTATACGCGTCCAATTACCTGGAAGACAGCCGATTGATGGTGCTGACCTAGCTAATGTCCAAAGCCTCGAGCTAGCCTAGATGCGCCTGGAGCTTCTCTAGCACCTGCGATGGCGTTAAGTCGCTCTTAATAATATAGTCAGCCACACCGTACTTTTCCGCCTTTGCCTTCGTCTCAGCACTCATCACATTCGAAAGGATAATCACCGGCACCCGCGATCCCTCGTTGCGTAATTGTTCTAGTACCTCCAAACCACTCATCTTTGGCATCATGATATCGAGCAAGATCATATCGGGTCGTTGCTTGCGTGTGGCATCGAGCGCTGTTGGTCCATCAGCTGCCTCAATCACCTCAAACTCATTCGACTTCGCCAGCTTCATGAGATACATTTTGCGGATAAAATCATTATCCTCAACCAGCAGGATCTTCTTCATGGCTTCATCTTAGGCTGATTCATCAGAGGGGTCAACGTCACCCTGCAAAAGCTGACTAATGTGAGCCGCGTACTCCGAGCTATCATCGTCCACAATATGCAGGCGGGGTGTAAACTTCATGGTTGACGCATTGGCAGCCGCCAGCGCCAACTCGTGTCGAATATGCGACTGATCCTTTGAGTCAATATTCTTCCAGCCAGCGATCGCGATATCGGCATGGCGAAGATCATCGGTCACCTTTACTCGAGTCAGTGTTAATAACTGCTCGGAACTAGCTACCTCAAGTAGTGCGGCTGCTAACTTGCGCCGCAGCTCGGCCGAAACTTGCTCCGACCTCCGACTCATTACAGACTCCGCTCAACCACTTCGCGCTTGATGAAAATAAAGTGATCGCCGGCCTCAGGGGTCACTTCGCGACTAACCGCCATCCCACATTCCTCATCAGCATAAACTGTCTGAGCAGCTGCTTGCTGCTTTTGCAATTCAAGCAAATCAACCTCGCCTATTTTCTCATCACCCCGCTTAACAATGATATGGGCACCAGCATCAACCTGGCCTTTGAGGACCTTTCCACCGCATATTACGCGATCTTTAGTAGTCTTGAAGACCGCCAAGAGTTCCAGCTCGCCAATCTCAGTTTCGATAGTTTCTGGCTCGAGCAAGTCACTCAGCCGGGCCCGTACATCATCGAGCAAGTCATAGATCACTTTATATAATTCACAACGTACACCAGAGCGCTTGGCTAGCTGTCCGACAGCTGCAGGCAAACCAACGTGGAAACCGAGCACAACCGCTTCTGCAGCTACCGCAGTATTAATATCGTTCTCCGAAATGTCGCCAATCCCACTTGAGACTATCTTCACTCGGACTTCATCAGTCGAGATAGTGCGAAATGCCTGAGTGATCGACTCAAGCGAACCTTGTGCATCTGCTTTGAGAAGGACATTGAATTCTTTTGCGCGACCAACGGTGGCTCGCTCAATGTCATGCGCAGTAACTGTTTTTGGCTGGGCAGCACTCTTCAGGCGTAATTCACGCTGACGAGTAGTTTGCCAGTCACGTGCTGTCTTCTCATCGGCTACCACCTCAAACCAATCACCAAACCGAGGCACTGACTTAAAGCCAGATATAACAACGGGCATCGAGGGTGTAGCCTTGCTCAGCCGCGCACCCGTGAAATCTTCCATTGCCCGAACCTTACCATAAGTCGATCCAGCAACAACATAGTCACCAGACTCCAAGGTACCTTCTTGTACCAAAGCCGTGACTACTGGACCACGGCCAGTCTCCATATGACTCTCGATAATCACTCCACTAGCAGGGCCCTCAAAGATAGCTTGAGGCGTCGTGATATCAGCCACGAGCAATACCATATCAAGCAATTCATCAAGGCCCTTTTGAGTCTTGGCAGAGACTTCAACGCATGGGGTATCACCACCCCAATCATCCGGTACCAAGCCAGCCTCAGAAAGCTGTTGTTTAACACGATTAGTGTCAGCATCAGCTTTATCCGTCTTATTGATTGCCACGACGATGCCGACTTCGGCTTCTTTCGCAAGTCGAATTGCCTCTTCGGTCTGCGGCTTCACGCCATCATCGGCCGCGACCACCACGATTACGACATCTGTGATCCGCACTCCATGCGCACGAATCGCGCTAAATGCCTCATGCCCAGGTGTATCAAGGAAGGTTAGCCAACGATCATTTTTTTTCACCTGATAAGCACCGATGTGCTGGGTGATACCACCAGCTTCAGAGTTCGCCACCTGAGTATGGCGCAACGCATCCAAAAGGCTGGTTTTACCGTGGTCAACATGTCCCATAACCGCTACTACCGGCGGGCGGCTTTGTGACGATCCAGATCGCTCAATACCCTCCCGACTCGGCCGCTCTTCGTGCTCCTCTTCGAGGATTACCTCAAAACCAAGCTCTTCACCAATAATGCTGGCCGTCTCGAAATCAATCGATTCATTAATGGTTGCCATAACACCATTCTTCATCAACTCAGCTATGATTTTGGTCGATGGCATATCTAGCTTGGCTGCAAAATCATGCACACTAATGGCTGAAGGCACAGCAATCGTAGACTTATTTTCGGTGGCTTCGGCCATTTTGCGGCTCCTTTCTTAGTGGGTTGCTATACCGGATCGTTGACGACGCGACCGGGCTACTTGGCTTGCGATGAGACTCATCTTGCGGCTGCAGTGAGCTTGACGACATGAGTACCAACCACGACCAGCTTCTTGTTGCTGAGTGTCGAGAATCAACTCTTTCCCGCGCAGTACCCAGCGCTCAAGCTCAGACTTTGGGGCACGACGGCGACAGGCTCGACACTGACGCTCTGGGGTGTGGTCTGATTTCGGCCGCCCCACGCTCGCGTTTACTCCTTACGAGCCGACTTCTTACTGGTGCCTTCTGGCTTCAATGAGAGGGAGAGCTTGTGCTGCACTGGATCAATTGCGATAACACGAAATGTCTTCTGCTCACCAACCTTGACCAAATCATTCGGGTCAGCCACGTGGTCCTCAGACAGCTCCGAGATGTGTACCAGTGCCTCAATGACTGGTGTAACCTGAACAAAAGCACCAAAAGGCGTAATGCGATTAATAGTACCGTCTACCTTATCGCCGACTTTGAACTTCTGGCTCTCCTGGATCCAAGGATCTTCTGAAAGCTGCTTCATCGAAAGGGATAGCTTATCCTGATCAATGGCGATCACCTTGGCCTGAATCTTCTCGCCGACTTTAACGTACTTGCCAGGATGATCGACTCGGTCCCAGGCAATCTCTGAAATATGGACCATACCCTCGACACCATCGACATTCACAAAGATACCGAAGTCAACAATGCCAGTCACGATCCCCTCGACCTCATCACCAGGCTTAATGGCAGCAATTTTGTCCTCTGTCAGTTCGCGACGAGCTGCTTTTTCGGAAACAATCAGCTTATTCTGCTTACGATCGAGATCCAAAATACGCACCATTAAAGTCTGACCGACAAGCTGGTTTAAGCGATGCAAAATCTCATCTTTATCAGCGCCAGAAACACGAGGGTAGTTCTCAGCCGAAAGCTGGCTGACTGGCAAAAATCCACGGATGCCCTCCACCTCTACCAACAAACCACCGCGGTTCGCATCAAAAGGTGAAATACCGAAGACCTCGCCCGCGTTAAATCGCTCCTCCAGAGCTTCCCAGCCTTTTTCTTTCGCGACCTTGCGCAAGCTCAGTACAACATAGCCTTCAGGGCTTTCGGGCTCAATTACCGATGCCGAAACCGTATCACCGGGCTGCAACGTACGGGCCGCTGATTCAATTTCACGACCAAGTACTACACCAGTACCAGCCGGACCTAAATCTAGCCAAATTTCATGTTTGTCGACACTAATCACCGTGCCGTCGATAATATCACCTGGCGCGATGACTTTTACGTCAGTTTGCGCCAGCAATTCCTCCATTGTGAGGGTTTTTGTCATGGAGACATTCCTACCTTTCATTGTGGGATAGGCATGCTATGAGCACACCGCATGCAAGCGACCAGTGCCATCAGAAAACCGATGGACAACACATGTCACAAGTCGGACTAAATTATACCTTTACACCAGGAGAAAGTCAAAGCCCAGACGGTGCTGGGCTTTGATGGCTAGTGTCAGAAAGTAAGATTATCCTCGCTTGAGAGCCGAGCTCACAGCCTGTCGGCTTGAACGCCGGCTATACAGCAACAAACCAACACCAATCACGGGCAAAGCAGCTGCCATTTCTCCACCGGTTGCTGGGGTGCTGCCACTAGGTGGATTGATCTGTGGCGTAGTCGAAGTGCTAGGGCTTACCGAGGCTGAAGGAGAAGCCTGAGTTGAGGTCGAAGGACTAGCACTAGCCGACTGCGATGGGCTACTACTCGGGCTTACACTCGAGGAACTTGCCGAGGCACTCGGACTAGGGCTAGCAGAGCTCGCACTAGTAGAAGGTGAGCTACTGGTAGACTGCTGACTCTGCTGGTCGTTCTTCGCTATCTGTGACTGGCGCTGACTATTGCCATACGCGAATGTGGCCGCCACGATCAGGATTACGATCGCGACACCCAAGATAATCTTTACGGTAGAATTTTGCAGCATACCAGCTCGCTTACCTCTTACTACTACTTGTCAGATTGTACCATCTGATACCAGGAGTGCAAGCACAGCCATTTTGCAGCCGGCGCTCGCAAGCCGTATCATAAAGCTATGAAGCGGTCGCCCCAAAACCATCACCCTATCCTAGCTATCGACATCGGCGGCACAAAAGTACGCTTGGCCACCATTAATAGCCATCACCAAATCACCCACAGTCACGATTTGGCTACACCACCGCAGCTTGCCCAATTTACCGAACAGCTGCCCTCCGTCATGCAAAGCCTAGCTCCGCACGGTCCAGCTGCTATCGGAGTAGCCTCGCCAGGTGCAGTGGATCGTCAGAGTGGAACCGTCGGACCATTCTCAAACATTGCTTGGCCTCGCTTTGCACTGCGTCATTGGCTCCAATCACACTATCACTGCCCGGTCATCATCGAGCATGATGCCACTGCAGGAGCTGTCTGCGAAGCTCTCATCGGGAGCGCTCACCAGTATCGGTATCAACTCTACGTCACCATTTCCACAGGTATCGGGAGTGCTCTGACACTGGATGGGAAGCCGCTACCCGGCCCCCATAATACTGAGGGTGGACACATGCTGTTTACCGAACCGGGGAGCAATCAACGCCATGCGAGTTATGAATATATAGCCAGCGGTCGTGCTATCGTGCGCCGGTATGGCAAAATCGCGGCCCAAATCCGATCCCAGCGAGACTGGCAACACATTGCCCGTCAGCTCGCGCTCGGACTCCATAACCTTCTTGTAGCCACTGACCCCCAAGTGGTAGTTCTTGGCGGAGGCGTCAGTGTCCATTACCGTAAGTTTATTTCTCCTCTTAGGGATGAGCTGCGCCGGCTGGCCACCACTCCAGCCTACCCGCTCCCCCCCATCGTAACTGCTCGCCACATTGAAACCGCACCCTTATTAGGTGCTGCCTTGCTAGCCGAAGCCGCCGCAGACCAGCACAAGGCTGCTATACTAAAAGCACCATGAGGGTGAGTACCGACACGACGACAGCCGCGGCTATCC
>CAZDEK010000020.1:0-12354 GCA_964504625.1 uncultured Candidatus Saccharibacteria bacterium | reverse complement strand
AGACATACTACTCTTAGACGAGCCCTTCTCTGCCCTGGATGCCTTTACGGCTGAGAAGCTCCGAAAAGACGTACTTAAGATCTGGGAAGAGCAGCGTCAAGGAGTGCTCATGGTGACACACCTGATCGAGGAAGCTGTCCAAATGGCTGATCGCATCGTCGTTATGTCCGCAAGGCCTGGGAGCATCAAGCGAGTCATCTCAGTCGACCTTCCGCGCCCCCGAAACCCACGTTCGACTGCCTTCTACAAACTCGTCGACGAGATCCGCGAACTAGTCGTCACAGATTAGAAGGTATATACTGCGGCTATGGATACAAATGTGTTTAATCAGTCAGTCGGCACATTTCTCGAACAGAACGTGTGGATCATCATTATCGTGTTTGTCTGGTCGCTTATCTGGAAGGCCTGGGCACTATGGCGATCAGCGCGCCAAGGAGATAAGGTTTGGTTTGGCGCCTTGATGGTAATTAATACCGTCGGCATACTCGAGATTTTGTATATTTTCTACTTCTCACGAACGAAGCCCGCTAAGCATCAGGAAAAATAGCCGCCAACCTGATATAATGCGCTCCGTCGGGGTGTGGCGCAGTTGGCTAGCGCGCAGCATTCGGGTTGCTGAGGCCGGAGGTTCGAGTCCTCTCACCCCGACCATACAAAGGAGTTCGGCAAACATGTCGAGCTTTTTTGTTATGTGTGATCTTCAACTGTGCTTTGCAGTGTCATGGTAATGCATGAGCAATTGCCGACATTCATCTTCCAAAATGCCACCATGCACCTTCATGCGTAAGCGTTCGCGAAGATTGAGTTTGCGTGCAATGTACACATCTGTTTGCGACGTCCGCACATCAAAGAGAGAAGCATCGACCATTCGCCGAGACACGCCATAATACACTCGATGGATGCGCGCCCATGCCGCAGCACTCAGACACATATGACATGGCTCGAGCGTACTGAAAAGTGAGTAATTATAGAGATCATCGCGGCGCAGACGATGTGACAACTCACGAATCGCATTTATCTCAGCATGCGCTGAGGGATCATGCTGGGCATGCACCAAGCTACCACCAGTTGCCGCTATCTCACCAGAATAATTGCTCACCAAAACTGCACCGATGGGTACACCGCCATTTTTTTGCGCTGACTTGGCTGCCTCAAGCGCCGCCATCATATAAGCTTCGATTTGAGCTTGAGTGAACCGCTTGGGTTGTCGTAGACGCAGCCATTTCATGCATACATCATGTCATAAAAAGGAAAACCGCACAGCGTCATTGCTGTGCGGTTTTTGGGGGGGGTTAGGAGATGAAGGTCTCCATGGGAAAGTCGATGAGCTCTGGATAGCCCATGTCATCGAAGACGGCGATGAAGTCCTTCAGTGAGAGCGGCAGATCGACGAAATAGACGCGGGTGCCATCCTGGTCGACCCCCTTCTCGAACCTGCCAGCACGACCATGCCACGTCCTGGAGATCGCTCGGGCATCATCCCTGAAGTAGACGCCAACGCAATCCCCATAGACCAACACAGCTCGACCAGTCGCCTGCTCGAACGCACGCGCCACCACACACTCCTCGTGATTCTTGCGGATTCCCTTTGGAAGGGCACCCAACGATGAGCCACCGAGCAAGCTGAAGGCCGGGTTCAGGACCGCCAACACCCCTGCGGTCGGATCTTCTGCTGCTGCCATCACCACCCCTTTCGGGTCAAGGTACGGTTAGGCGCACTATATCCCGCTATCTGGCGAGCGTCAAGATTCTGCTAGACTAGTAGTAATGCGTGTCCTCGCCCTCTTTACCCGTGACCTCAGGTTAGCTGACAATCGCCTACTCGACTCAGGTGAGGTGACTCCAGCCTTCATTATTGATGAAACACTGCTACGGGCTCACGATAATGTGTTCGCCCAAAGCTTTCTGGCCGATTCACTCGATGACCTGGACCGGCAGCTCGGTCGACACAACAGCGGTCTCGCACTTACGCGCGGCACGTTGAAATCTGCATTCACTTCACTGATAACCCAATATAAGCCAGAACTCGTACGTCTGGCTCGTGACATTACGCCCTACGCCAAGCGACGGGAAAGGCTCATCGCGGAAATTTGCCGGACTCAAAACACGACGCTTGAACTCGTCGATCAGCACTGGCTCCTGCCTTTCAAGACCACTACAAAACCAGATGGCAACCCCTATGTAGTCTTTACTCCATTTTATCGACATGGGAACAGCCTTGAGATCCCACGGCCAACCACACGCACGGTCGCGTTCACAAAACTTCGCACAAATCAGAAATTGCTAACCGACCTACGGCCGAAGTCCCTGTCTGGCGTGCATACTCAAACCGGCGGACGTGCCGCCGCAATGGCTCGCCTCCACAAACCCGAGCGATATGCCGGATATAATACCGACCGTAATTTTCCAGACCGGGAGTCAACGAGCCAACTATCAGCCCACTTGCACTGGGGCACTATCAGCCCACGTGAGATGTATCGACATCTCGCCGAATCATTGGGTCACGATCATGGCTTGATCCGCCAACTCTGGTGGCGTGAATTTTATGGCTCGCTAGCCCATCATTTTCCGCATATCTGGCATCACAATTTCCGGCGAGAGTTTGACGCCCTTGATTGGCAGACAGCACCTGAGCTCCTCGCCGCTTGGCAGAGGGGCGAAACCGGCTTTCCTATTGTGGATGCCGCCATGCGCTGCCTTAATGCTACTGGGGAGATGCACAACCGCCTACGCCTCATTGCGGCTAGCTTCCTTGTCAAAGATCTCCAGATTAACTGGCGTGAGGGCGAAGCTCACTTTGCTAGCCGGCTCGTCGACTTTGACAAGACACTAAATAATGGCAACTGGCAGTGGGTAGCTGGAAGTGGTGCCGATGCCGCACCCTATTTTCGCATCTTCAATCCATGGCTCCAGCAAGCTAAGTTTGACCCCAAGGCTCACTTTATCAAGCGTTGGTGTAAAGAACTCGCCGAGCTCGAACCGGCTGATATCCACGCGCCAGCAGCTCAGCGCCCGAACTATCCAGACCCCATCGTAGATCATCGCGCAGCCGCACAACACGCGCTTGCCATGTATGCAAAAATCAGAAAAGATACATAGTATGGCTCGCACCGCCCCAAAATCACGCCCTAAGACCCGTACTAAGCATTCAGTAGTCTTTACGTGGCTACAACGTAATCAAGGGCCAGTTGCCGCCTGGAGCTTGATCTTACTCGGCTTTGCTACCCGCTTCTTTCTCTTTGGCTACCCAAATCAAACTGTCTTCGATGAGGTGTATTTCGGTCGTTTCGTCGGCAATTATTTCACGGGCAATTACTTCTTTGATATTCATCCGCCGTTCGGCAAACTCCTCATCGCTGGCTTTGCTAAGCTCTTAGGCTACAATCCAACCTCGAGCTTTGCATCTATTGGTACGGTATTTAATGACAATGGCTACCTTATTCTTCGTTTCCTTCCCTCTATCGCTGGTATGCTGCTGCCGGTCATTGTGTATGGTATTGCTCGCGAGCTGGGTCTCAAAAATCGTACAGCCTTCCTAGCTGGCTTGGCCATCGTGTTCGAAAATGCCCTACTGGCGCAAAGCCGTTTTGTCCTCATTGATAGCTTACTGCTCATGTTTGGCTTTGCTTCGCTTTGGCTCTACCTTGTCTGGCGACGACGCAAACAATGGTGGCTCATCGTACTGGCGGCTGCTTCGGCTGGAATGGCTGGCAGTATCAAATGGACGGCCCTGATTTTCATAGTCCTTCCACTCTTCATTGAGATTGTACGCTGGCCAGGCTGGCGACGACTCATAAAAGTTTCTGCCGTCTATCTAGTCATACCCCTAGTGTTGTATGTCAGTTTCTTTGCGATCCATTTGACGATCCTGGACAAAACCGGTGATGGTGATGTCTTCATGTCGACTCGATTCCAGGCCACACTCCAGGGTAGTAGCTACCAGAATACCGGTCAGCCGCCGATCACGCTGTGGGGTAAGATTATTGAAGCCAACCGCGAAATGTACGCGGCGAACGCCCGTTTGACGGCTGGGCATCCTTACGGTAGCAAATGGTATACCTGGCCGTTCATGCTGCGTCCAATTTCATACTGGGTGCAGGGCAACGCGGCCATTTGGCTGATCGGTAACCCTCTCGTGTGGTGGGGCTCCACTGCCGGGGTGATCGCCTTGTTCCTGCTGGTCGTTACTCGCAAACTCAATCTTGTCGAACTCGACGCTGCACTCATCGTCTTGATTGGTTTTGCAATCAGTTGGCTACCCTTCGCCACCATCTCCCGGGTGATGTTCTTGTATCACTATCTCATTCCTTTGACCTTTGCAGTCCTAGCAACTGCCGTCGTCATCAATCGCTTCAGCCTCAAGGCACAGTCTGTCATTGCAGTCCTCATCGGTCTCTGCTTCGTACTGTTTGCGCCAGCTAGCTATGGGATAGGTATCAGTCAGCAGATCCTCAATCTGCGCATGTGGCTCCCAACCTGGCGGTCATAGCCTCAGCCGGCGCTCAGTTTCTGTTTGCTATACTTACAAACATGAAAAATTTTCTCATCATTTTCGCCATTATTCTTGGTCTAGCCGGGGTCGGTTATGCTGCCTACGCTTTAAGTAGCTCTTCAAGCAATCCGTCATTGAGTCCATCGACCAGCAGCCAGGCCGCCATGAGCAATAATACGACAGTCAGCCCATCCACCCCATCTGGATCATCAGGCAGTATCATTACAAAAGCCCAACTCGCTCAAAACAACGGTAAGAATGGTGCTAGCTGCTGGGTCGCCGTCAGTGGTACGGTCTATGATGTGACTGGCAGCCGCGGCTGGAGTAACGGTGTGCATACCCAATCAAATGGTGAAGCCAAGTGCGGCGAGGATGAAACCGCCATCATCAATCAAGCACCACACGGCACGGATGCATTGTCCCAACTCCCAGTTGTTGGCAAGCTGCAGTAAGCTCTAACCCTAGCTCGCTATCAGATAATCTGGTAAAATATGCCGGTCGCTTTCACGCACGCGCGGGTGTCGTATAGTGGCTATTATGTCAGCCTTCCAAGCTGAAGACGGCAGTTCGATTCTGCTCACCCGCTCCAGGCTCCGATTTGATTCGAAAACTGTATGCCCCGGTAGCTCAGCTGGATAGAGCAGTGGACTTCTAAGCCAATGGTCGCAGGTTCGAATCCTGCCCGGGGCGCCATTTTCATATGGTGGGTGTAGCTCAGTTGGTTAGAGCGTCGGGTTGTGGTCCCGAAGGCCGTGGGTTCGAGCCCCATCACTCACCCCATATACTGATTCTTTAAGCGGTCACATGGCCGCTTTTTGATATGATGTGCAGTATGAAACGGCCGAACAGTAAGGCAGGTCGGATGAGTGTAAGCTGGCCGATACTCGTGATAGCGACACTTATCTATACTGCAATGAGCGTGCTGATGTGGTGGTTACTACTTGCCCGTTAATCAGCTCTGCGAACCAGCGGCGCCAGCCATGCTCGCGGCGTAAACCGCGCAAGAAAAATATTGAGTTTATTCCGCCAGCCAGGAACGATCATGAGCTTTCCTCGTCGCATACCTCGATAAGCGGCTTTAGCTACTGAGCTTGCATCAGCAGGTCGACCAAACCAACGACTGCGTGTCGCATGAGCCCGACTTTGAAACCCTGTATGGGTTGGGCCCGGGCACAAACAATGCACCCGCACGCCATGCGGTCGTAATTCTTCAGCCACAGCCAGGGTTAGACTCAACACATACGCTTTCGACGCATAGTACACATCCATACGTACGCCAGGAAAGAACGCTGCAATCGATGCCACGTTCATGATCGTACCGCTACCTCGACGACGCATCTCCTGACCAAAATGTTTCGTGAACTCCGTCAGTCGCGTGATGTTGAGTGCGATCAAATCTTGCTCGTCCTTCCAAGGAGTATCAGCTAGCTCACCATAAACACCAAAACCAGCATTATTGATCACTATATCTGGATGAAGCTTTTTTGCATGGAGAAATTTTGTCAGTGATACCAGCGCATCATCACGTACGAGATCGATCATTACAGCCTCTGACTCAACGCCATATTGCCGGTGCATCGTTTGTGCAACTGTGCGCAACCGATCTTCATCCTGACTCACCAGCACAAGGTTATAGCCTTCGCTGGCTAGCACATGTGCGAGCTCCAGCCCGATGCCCGAACTCGCGCCGGTGATAAGTGCCCACTCTGGTCGCATATTCATATCAGTAGTATAGCTGAAGCTAGCCAGCTTTGAGGAGCAGTTTCGCTAGTGAGAGAAAAACAAAGAAACCACCGACATCAGTGCAGGTCGTGATAAAGATCGTGGCCGAGGTTGCCGGATCTTTGCCAAACGCTTTCATAATAAGCGGGATAATTGCACCAAAGAAGCCTGCAATGATCAGGTTTGCCACCATGGCGAGTGCTAATACCAGGCCAAGCATCGGGGATTTATTGAAGATTATCGCCACGGTCGCGACCACCACACCATTGACTACCCCATTATAGAAGCCTGCCAAGACCTCGTTACGGATAAACTTCCAGCCAGTCGCCAAATCAACTTCCTTCAGCACAATCCCGCGTACAGCCACGGCCATGGTCTGTGTGCCAGCATTTCCACCCATACCGGCGACGATCGGCATATACACAGCCAGCAGAGTAAAGGCAGCGATCGTGTTTTCAAACAGACCTACCGTCGCTGCAGCCAAAAAGGCAGTGCCTAAATTGATCATGAGCCAAAGCCAGCGATGGCGGAACTTTTGTGTCGGCGAGTCAAGCGCATCCTCTTCGTTTGAAACGCCAGCGAAGTTATACAAATCACGCAATGCATGCTTATCGAGCAAGGCCAACACATCATCAGAATGAACGATACCAAGGATGGCACCATCGTCATCAAAAACCACAATCTTGCGATGCGGATGCTTCACAAACGTGTCAACTACCGTTCGTTCATCCGCGTTATAGATGAGTGTCGGCAGTCGGCGTACGAACTGCCCCACCTTAGCAGATGGCGGGTGGAGCGCCAGGACATAAGCCGGCAGCTCACCATAGAGCTTTCCTTTTTCCATGACCAGAACAATTGGCGGGCGGCCAGTCTGCTGATCATGCTCCTGAATAAGTCGTGCGACCTCGCCAAAGGTAGTCCTTGGCTTTGCGAGCACATAGTCAATATCCATCATGCCAGCCGCTGTTTTTGGATGAAACTTCAGAAGAAATTCGACCTTTTCCCGCACTTGGCTAGACAATTGATCGGCAATCCGACGGCTACGACCTGGGGGCAACTGGCGTAATAGATCAGTTGCACGGTCTGGGTCAAGGTGGTTCAGGATAATCACCAGCTCATGATTATGCAGCCGCTGCATGATATCAATCTGCAAACGTCGATCAAGGCCAATGAGAATCGGACCCTGTTGGCTTGGTTCGAGCTCACGAAATATCTCGAGTCGTCGACGTCGATTGCGTAAGAGATACTGCATGATCGCCGGCTCGGAGGTCATGATAGGCTCGAGGGTTTTCGCCATTTGAAGCATTATACCGTATTCCACTCATGCTTGTTGCGAGCGCCCCTCCACGGGCGTAGGATAAGCGTAATGGAAGAACGCATAGAACATCGCTGGCGTGCTACCAAGCGTTTCTTAAAACGGCTCGGACCAGGCTTAGTCACCGGCGCTGCTGATGACGACCCGTCTGGTATCGCAACCTATTCACAAGCTGGAGCGGCCTTTGGCTTCCATATGCTATGGATGACACTGTACATGCTGCCGATGATGGTATCAGTGCAGGAGATTTCTGGCCGCATCGGCCTTGTCACAGGTAAAGGTCTAGCAGCCATCATCAAAAAACATTACAGTAAATGGCTGCTCTATGGAGCCGTTTTCCTCCTGGTATTTGCAAATGTAGTCAATATCGGTGCGGACATCGGTGCCATGGCGGCAGCGGCTCAGCTATTTTTCCCCACTGCACCATTTGTACTGCTTACCCTCTTCTTTAGCCTCGGAGTAGCCCTGCTCGAAATCATCCTTCCCTACCGTCGCTATAGTAAAGTCTTGAAGTGGCTGGCGGTTTCACTGTTTGCGTATGTCATCACCGCTTTCGTCGTCACACAACCCTGGATGGAAATCTTGCGCTCCACGGCCATCCCTACCATTCAGCTTAATAGCGAATTCATCATCACGATGGTGGCGGTACTCGGTACAACCATTTCACCATACCTCTTCTTTTGGGAGCCCAGCCAAGTCGTCGAAGAAGAAATTCGTCATGGTTGGCTACGCATCACTCTCAAGCGCAAACCAAAGCTCAGTGATACTCGCGTGAGCAATTTTCGGCGAGATAACTTCACCGGCATGCTCTTCTCCGAGCTGACCGCTTTTTTCATCATCATCACCGCTGCATCCACGCTGCACGTCAAAGGTATTACCGACATCCCTAACGCTGCTGCGGCAGCCAAAGCGCTCGAACCACTCGTGCAAAGCTTCCCCTATGCCGGGCAGATCGCGAAAACGATTTTTGCGCTCGGCATTATCGGCACTGGCCTACTTGCTATTCCTGTACTGGCTGGGTCGGCAGCCTACGCCGTGAGTGAGGCTATGGGCATTCAAGAGGGCTTGTTCCGCAAGGCCGCTCGCGCCAAGGGTTTCTATATCGTCATCGCTGGCACCACACTCGGCGGACTCCTGATAAACTTTGTACAAATTGACCCAATTAAGGCATTGTTTTGGGCAGCCGTCATTAATGGGGTAATGGCAGTGCCGCTGATCGCGATTATTATTCGCATCGGCAATAACAAAAAGATTATGGGCCGTTATCGCACGCGGCCACTCATGAACGCCTTTGCAACCATGACATTCTTCGCCATGCTAGCTGCCGTTTTGGCCATGCTCTTCATTCACTAATATTTTGTCAGCACATATTGACGTATCAGAATTTATTGATATACTACGGCCATCTGTACCTTGCACTAAGGAGTCGATGATGGAACCATCAGAGGCCAAGCAGCTGCTCTCAAGCTGGCTGCGCTTTGAAGTACCTGGCAGCTCACGCGGATCCCTTGTCTATCGGTGGATCGATAAGGCTCGACAGACCAGAGCTGAATGCATCTTCGATGTCATGAATGACGATATGGTGATCCGGTTGTGCTTCCTCGATGAATCTCGGCGAGTGATCGATGCCTTCATGGGAGTGCACGCCTATGAACTTGTCAACTACCAGTTGGCACCCAGTGCCTCCCCAACGTATCGTAATCCCTACTGGACCTGTGACCATGCACCCGTCATCACGCCTCGTGAGTTGATGAGAATCCTTGAGCCGATGCATGCCGAAGGCAGAGCATCCTCGGGTGATGAGTACCTCGTTTGGTACGATCAAGCTGATAATCCCGACAATGAGGACTTTCGCTGTATGCTCTCGATGAGGCCCCAAGGCCCCTACATCGAGGTCTACACGGGGCATCAGTATGATCTCCACTCTGTATGCCTGTGGGCTGGAGTCATCGAAGAGAAGCTCGTCAATGAACTGCTATACCTGCCAGATCATATCGGAGATGTAGCTCGACCGAAGGCTGATGTCTTCAGCCAACCATTGCCACGCTCCGAGCTCACATTGCGCGATGTCCTGCGCCAGCTCTACCGCTACCGAATCGCCCAGTTCAACTACTCACCGGATTATGGATATGGCGATGAGGATACTCAAGACTATGGCTTTTATGATCCAACTACGGATCCCGAGCCACACTCTGAGTATGACCCTTCGATCAAGATCCATTTCAAGGGCTGCATGTGGTCTCGAGTTGAAAGCCGCCAGCCCCACACCCTGTTTCGTGGCACCCTTCCAGATGGCGAGCTACTGGAGATTACGGGCAGGCCGGTGCAACTCATCTTCAATGCGCTCTACCCCTGGTACGAACCATTCGATGAGGACGAGTTTGAAGCCCGTATCATGCGAGCAAATCGACGGCCTTATTAGCCAGCGATACGACAACCCCGAAACTCCATTCGGGGTTGTTTACATTTCGGAAGATCGTACAATGCGTTCGATGGAGCGCGCTTTCCGTTTGTTGGTATCAATATCGATCAAGACTGCATGCAGTGTCGCTGGACCACTCGTCGGCACTTCATGACGGCGCGGCGTATCATTGAGCCAGCGGTCGATAATGATGTCTTTCTGCACGCCCAGTACAGTTCCATCCGGACCAGTCATGCCTACGTCAGAAATTGCTGCGGTGCCGCCTGACAAAATACGCGCATCGGCCGTCTGCACATGCGTATGAGTACCAACCACTGCACTCACTCGACCGTCAAAGTAATAACTGGCAGCAATCTTCTCGCTGGTGAGATCGCCATGGAGGTCAATCAGACTACCAGCTGTCGCTGCGTGGCCATGCACCTCCAGGATCATATCAGCCGTTTTCAATGGATGTTTGAGTTCGCTCTGATCGGCACCATAGCGTGAGCCCTCGATCGAGATAAGAAGAAATTTCCCATAGGGCGTGTCGAGCAGTAACCAACCACGACCCGGCCGCCCATCCGGATAATTGGCCGGCCGCAAGACCGGTACTGAGACATCATCGAAGTAGGTGTTGAAGACGGCTTTTTTGAAGCTATGATTGCCACCAGTAAAGGCATCAACCCCGGCATCCATCAGCTCCCGCACGGCCTTGATCGTCAGCCCATTGCCCGTCGTCATATTCTCAGACTGAGCGATAACCAGGTCAATGCCTAACTCATTGCGTAGCTCGGGCAGAAGTTTTTGCACCGTACGGCGACCGATACGAGCAACGACGTCGCCGATGAAGAGAACCTTCATACTACTTCGCGTATTCCTCGGCTCGCGTTTCGCGAATCACATTCACCTTGATGGTACCAGGATATTTGAGTGTTGCCTCGATTTTTGTGGCGATATCACGCGCTAGCTTGATCGCTGAGAGATCATCAACTTCCTCTGGACGCACGAAGACACGGATCTCACGCCCAGCCGACATCGCATACACTTTCTCCAAACCCCCAAATGTATTAGCGATATTTTCCAGGTCAGTCATACGCTTGGCGAAGTTCTCAACACTATCACCACGAGCTCCTGGGCGACCGGCTGAGAGTGCGTCAACCGCCCGCACAATAACTGCTTCTGGCGTAGTGGCCTCAATGTCATCATGATGTGCCTCCGCTGCATGGATGGTTGGCTCATCGAGGCCATATTTTTCGAGCAATACACGCGTCAGATGGTGATGCTTACCTTCCATTTCATGCGTCACAGCCTTGCCTAGATCGTGCAAGTAGGCAGCACGACGAGCAATTCTCACATCGGCACCAACCTCTTCAGCAATCATAGCCGCTAGATGAGCCATCTCGACCGAGTGCTGCAAGACATTTTGTGAATAGCTGGTGCGAAATTTCATCGATCCCATCAGACGCACGATTTCTGGTGGCAAGCCAACGACCCCAGCTTCTCGTCCGGCCTCTTCGCCAGCCTTCTTAATCTCCTGCTCGATCTCAGTCTGCGCCTTCTTCACCACTTCTTCGATGCGCCTCGGATGAATGCGTCCATCTTTGATCAATCGCTCTAGCGCCACACGCGCAATTTGTCGACGGATCGGGTCAAAACCTGATAGCACCACGACACCCGGGGTTTCATCGACAAGAATATCTACACCAGTCGCACGTTCGAGTGCTTGAATATTTCGACCTTCCTTACCGATAATGCGCCCCTTCACATCATCGGAAGGCAAGGCCACAGTCGTCACCACTCGCTCGGTTGCGACTTCAGTCGCCATGCGCTCCATCGCCTCGACCATGATTTCCGAGGCATGGTAATCAGCCGTCTCCTGTGCCTCTCGCTTGCGTTTCTCGACATACTCTACAATGTCATGTTTGATTTCTTTCTCGGTCATTTCCATGATCTTATCGCGGGCTTCAGCTTTCTTGAGTTTGGCGATTTTCTCAAGGTTCTCTTCTTGCTTGGCCCGAATTGCGCGCAGCTCATCTTTGATTGCCTCGATCTCTTTTTCGCTCGTCTTTAAAGCATCCGTCTTACGCTCGAGCTCAGAGAATTTCGCATCCAATGCCGCTTCGCGGTTTGCCACACGCTTCTCAGCCTCATCCATGCGCTCACGTCGCCGCTTCTCATCCGCCTTAGCCTCTTCGGCTATTTTTACCGACTCTTCTTTGGCGGCCAGCGTTATTTCTTTTGCCTTCGCCTTGGCTTCATCAATAATTTTCGTGGCTTGTCCTTCAGAGGACTTGGTTTTTGTTTTATCATAAGCAGTTTTCGCCCCCACGCCAGCAGCCAGCGCTACAAAGGCCGCGACCAAAGTGATTGGCTCCATATCTCACCTCTTTCTGAAAGTATCGGCGGTCGGTGAGCCACCGAACG
>CAZDEK010000019.1:0-12396 GCA_964504625.1 uncultured Candidatus Saccharibacteria bacterium | reverse complement strand
GCCAAACTACTTGTCGCGGAGTCTTTCATATCTGATATTGTAGTCCTTTCGGCCTGGTTTCGGCAAGTCTGCCTAGGTGTGATAATAATAGCTAACTTCCGAAAAATCCGGAATTGAGTATTGCCACATGGCAACCACCGAGCCATCATCGCGAGTCACAATTACCGCTGGAGTCGATACTACTCCGTAGGCCTCCATCGCACCCACCCCGTCACGTGATTCTGCGGTACGTTGATCCAGGGCTCCATGGAGCTCATGCTGACAGCGCTCCTTGAGATGATCCAGAACTGCCCGCTCCTCAGCCGACTTTCCGTCACCGATAATAAGAACTTTCATAGCTCTATGGTACCTGATTTGAAGGCGCTAAAGCTAATTTTTTACGTCTTGAGTCGCTGAACGACGCTGCTTGAGCTGCGCTAATGCCTTCTCAAAACTGTCTAAGCTGGTAAAACTTCTGTAAACACTTGCGAAACGTACATACGCTACATCATCGAGCTCCGCTAAGCGCTCCATCACTAATTCACCAAGCGCCTCACTCGTTATCTCAGATTCACCCATCCCATAGACATGCCGCTCGATGCCGGCCAATAATTCTTCAATTTTTTCTGCACCAACCGGTCGCTTCTCACAAGCTTTGTAGATACCATTTGAGAGCTTCACTCGGTCAAATAATTCACGCTCACCATTTTTCTTGATGACCAACAAGCGCGGTAGCTCGACGCGTTCGTAGGTGGTAAAGCGGTGCTGACAGACCTCACATTGACGGCGACGACGCACAGCCGCCGCGTCTTCAACATCGCGCGACTCCATCACGCGCCCCTGTACTGATCCACAGTTCGGGCACTTCATAGTTGGTTACTTACGGCCCGATGAGGGCTCATCAGCCGAGTCAGATATCTCTTGAATACTACTTTGAAGCTTCATCCCTTGGCGGATATATGCAGGCTTATCAAAATCATCTTCATCCTCTCGATCAAATCGCGATGATAATGTCTTCACGATCGGCTTATTCTCGACACGCACTGGCTCCCGATCCTCGGCTGGGCGAATCGCCTCCGAACTTACCTCAGGTTCCGGCTCACGATCGAATGGCTGTATCGGTTCGTCAAAAAGACTTGGGGCATTCTGCCCGACATTACGTGGTGCTTGCGGCTCAGCACTAACGAGCGGTTCATCACTAATTAAGGCACCTTCCCGCACCCGTGGTCGATCTGCGACAAATGGAATATCCTCAACCTCGGGCTCCAGGGCATATTCAGGTTGACGCAGCTGAGTCTGTTCATCAACCGATTCAGCCTGTATGCCAACGAGCGGCTGACTGGTTTCAAATTCCGGCTCGACTTTCGGCTGTACTGGTTCCATCTGACGCAATACTGGTGCTGATTCAGACTCTCGGCTCTCATGCTCTTCGTCTAATTCTCCAACTGAACGTTGTCCAATCGGCTGTGGCACACCACCGAATAATGCTGGTCCTCTATCAGGGCGTTCGGCCTCAAACCCAGTTGCAACAAGCGTGACTTTTATCTCATTATTCATGTTCTCATCGATGACCATACCCCAGATAATATTCGCCTCGCTATCGACTGAGTTGTGTACCAGCTGAGCCGCCTCCTCAATCTCGTGCATACCCATGTCACGACCACCAGTGAAGTTGATCATTACGCCTTTAGCTCCCTGAATCGAAACTTCGAGTAACGGACTCTCGATCGCTTGCTTGACCGCATCGACAGCCCGATTATCGCCATTACCTAAGCCGATTCCCATAAGTGCTGAGCCAGCATTACGCATAATTGCTTCCACATCAGCAAAATCAAGATTTACTAAGCCATTTACCGTAATCAGATCCGAGATGCCTTGCACGCCTTGGCGCAAAATATCATCGACCGTCGCAAAAGCGTCAAGGAGTGATGTTTTACGGTCTATGATCTGAAGAATCCGATCGTTTGGAATCACAATCAGCGTATCTACTTTATCCTTCAATCGCTGAATACCTTCTTCAGCGATTTTACGACGACGTTCGCCTTCAAAACGGAATGGCTTCGTGACTATACCAACAGTCAGCGCACCGATATCACGAGCTATTTGCGCTACCACTGGCGCAGCACCCGAACCTGTTCCCCCACCTTCACCGGTGGTGATAAATACCATTTCTGAATTTTTCAGAGCGGCGTAAATCTCTTCTTCACTCTCTTCGGCCGCTTGCCCACCAATCTCAGGATTAGCACCGGCTCCAAGACCGCGAGTTGTTTCTTTACCGATGTGAATCTTTTTATTGGCCTGACTGTAATGTAAAGCCTGGGCATCAGTATTGATCGCTATAAACTCGATGCCACGAATTTTCGACTGAATCATGCGATTGAGCGAGTTACCGCCACCGCCGCCAATACCTACAACCTTAATACGTGCAAAGGCTTCGATATCAGGAAGAATTTCTGCCATGCTCACCCACTCCTTTAGATGATTGACAAGCAGCCCACACCGCTTGTCCCTGCCACACCCATATATCACTCAAAAACACAGTCGTGTTATGAGCCAGTATAACTTTTGTATACGCCCCAGTCAAATTATTTGTTCGTGATTCTTGAACGCTATTTTATGAACTAATTTTATGCTCATATACAGGATTTATTCTGCTGAAACTCTATCGCTGTCAGCCTATATTAACTTCTTGAGCGAGGTAGCAAGCCTTTTACAATGGCTTGGGCACGACCAAACAGCTTGCCGATTTTTTCATTTATTGAGCGACCGCCTTGTGGGCGATCCAGATCCTCAAGCATCAGACCGATAGCTGTTGTTAAGCCAGGATCATTCACGCGATCAATGATGCCGGTTATCGAATGGGGCTGCCCAATTGAGACCGGCATTTCCACTATTGTTTCCATATATGACGGAAGTTCTTTGAGCTTGGCGCCACCACCGGTAACAACTACACCGCTAGAGAGCACCTGATCACTCGATGCGCGATGCAATTCCTCCGTTATGAGTTCGCAAATCTCTCGCAATCGAGCCTCAATGATGGCATCCAATTCGCGCTCAAGCAAAGTGCCCTTTATACCGATCTTCGTCAGATCGAGCTTTGTGGTATCTTTGACTTTTGGCTTTCTGGCGACACCAAATTGCGTCTTGATCTTTTCGGCCGTATCCAAGGTAGTACGCAGCGCATGACTAATATCTTTCGTAATATGATTACTCCCTATTGGGAGAATACTTGTAAAGCTCACCTTACCGTCTTCAAAAACCGCAATACCGGTCGTCTCAGCTCCAATGTCGACCAATGCAACACCAAGTTCTTTTTGACGCTTTGTGAGAACTGCGCGTGACGCAGCTAGTGGTGCGATAACATGAGTATTAGCCGTAATGCCAGCCCGGTGTACGGCATCATCAAGGTTTTTCATAGCGGGAACAGAGGCGGTAATAATGTGTGTGTCTATCTCAAGCCGAACCCCACTCATCCCATACGGGTCTGATATATTACTCTGTCCATCTACAATATAAGCACGTGGTATAACTCGAAGGATTTCTCGATTTGATTCGAGCGACAGTGCCGCTGCAGCTTCAGTCGCTCGATCCATATCTTCACGACTAATCTGCTTATCAGCTCGACTGACAGCGATAACCCCGCGGGAATTAAGGCTCTGGATGTGACTACCGTCAACGGATATTGTCGCGCGCTCAATGACAGTACCACTCATCCGTTCAGCCTCTTCTAAAGCCGCCGTGATCGCGCTCACTGTATCTTCAAGATCAACAACTACCCCACGACGCAACCCGTTTGAAGGAGCATACCCGAGACCAATGATTGAAATATTTGGGCTATCTTCCTGAGCTACGCCAACCACACAGGCTACCTTTGTGGTGCTGATATCTAGTCCGATGTAGGTTGTTTCGTTTCGAGCGGCCATATATTTGTGGCTACGTAATTGCCGTGAACCCTCTCCCTCTTACTGTTGCGCACATAATTGTACTCAAATTGTATATCAGCGAACACAATGGCGCAATTAATGTATGCAGCAGAATTTTTGTATAAATTTTTTATTCTAATGTAGTGAGTATTTCGGCACCATCATCTGTAATGAGTACCGTATGCTCGAATTGGATTGCCTGCGAACCATCACTCGTCAACCAAGTCCAGCCATTTGTATCTAAGTGCATATCATGTGTCCCGAGCGAGACATTGGGCTCGAGTGCTACCGTCCACCCAGCCTGTAAACGTTCTCCTGTCCCCTGACGTCCATAGTTCATGATTGTCGGCTCTTCATGCACTGTGTGCCCAACACCATGGCCACACAGTTCGTAAATGACTTTGAGATCATATCGATTACAGGTAGACTCGACAGCAAAGCCGATATCACCCAGTGGCGTACCGGCTTTTGCAACGTCAATTGCAGCCTTCAGTGCTGCCTCAGTGCCTTTCAATAAACGAGCCTGGTCTTCGGTTGGTTTACCGAGCACAAAGCCAAAGCCAGCATCGGTGATCATCCCGTTATAGCGGACACCAAAGTCGAGATGAACGAGATCACCATCTTCGAGCACGCGCGACCCTGGGATACCATGAGCAATCTCATCATTTATCGAGATGCAGATGCTTGCGGGAAAGCCATCGTAATCGAGAAAGGCTGCCTCGGCATTGTTTTGGGCAAGCAGGCGACGAGCCTCATGATCAATTTCAGAAGTTGCCATCCCTACATGCGTGAAATCCTTCAACTCAGCCAGAATAGTCGCCAAAATACGACCACTCTTACGCATATCAGCTATTTCTTGTGAAGTTTTTACTTGAGTCTTCATAGTTACACCATTTCAAGGGCTTTTAATATGCGTTGATGTACTTCGTTAACAGTTCCTTCCCCATTAACTTCCTTTTGTTGTACCACCCCCTTCAGTAGCGCGACTGCACGCCGGACGTCATTATGGAAAATTTGCAATCTCTTACTTATCCCTTCCGGGTTATCATCCGCTCTCCCGCGTTTATTTAATCGCTTGCTGACTTCCTCATCCGATATATTGAGTATTACCAAATCTATCTTCTCAGGTGGTTTTTTCTCTAGATGCTTAATCAACCAACTTGCCTGTTCTTGGTTGCGTGGGAAATTATCGAGAATAATGCGATTTTTACCGACTTGTTGAAATTTCTGTTCTAGCAACTGAAAAATTAACTGAGAATCAGCAAGCTGACCCGAATTCAATACTTCAGCAAGCCTGCTATCGAACTTAGCAGCATCTCTTAATACCTCGCCTGTACTTACGGCAACATACCCATTTTCTCTCTCTAGTAGTTCTGCCTGGGTACCCTTACCAGCCCCCGGCTTGCCGAGCAAAATGATCATTGACCGAGAGCCTTAAGAATAGCTGGTATAAACACACATGCGGCTACTATCACGGCAGCGATGGCCGTAACGAGCACCCCACCTGCCGTCATATCCTTCACGACTTTCACAATTTGGTTATTAACACCTTTAGCCATGGTATCGAGCGTTCGCTCAATTGCAGTATTTACGATCTCCGCGAAAAATACGAGAGCTATCATGGCAATAATTAAAGCAAATTCAAACCAACTGATGCGTAACATTAAAGATGCAATGAGCGCCAGAACCGCCGCAGCTACGTGAATGCGTGCATTACGCTCACGGCTGACGACCATTTTTAAGCCTCGAAAGGCATAACGAAAACTTGTTAATCCAACCATAAAGATACTGCTTGATAGCCTCCTTGCTCCATGATATCACGCGTCACTTCAGCGTAGCGATGCCGTTCAGTAGCTGTAGCATGATCCCAACCGGCGAGATGCAAGAGCCCATGAACAAAGAGTGTGGCATACTCGTTCTCGATCGTCAGGCCATGCTGCCGGGCGAACGCCCGAGCAATCTCGGGGCATACGACGATTTCACCGGCCACGACTTCGCCTGACTCATCCTTTAAGGGGGGATCATATCTGAAGCTCAATACATCGGTTGGCTCATCCTTACCGGCATGCTGGCTATTCAGCTGACGCATTTCACCAGAGGAAAGAAAATTCAGAGCAACAGCCCCGACAATACCTGACTGGATGTGTTGATCCCAAATCTCCAACAGTTTTTGCCAACGCTCGACACTAACTTCAGCCGGAGTATTGTCTGGCCAGATGATTGGTATCATGCGTTGCGAGCAAGTTCTTCACGCGTAATCGCCGCCAGCTGCGACCCATCAACCGCACCATTGAGCGCTTCGCGCACTGTCGCAATGACCTGCCCCATGGTAGCTGACTGGCCCGCTTCAGCAATCGCCGCCTGGACAGCGCTTCTTACCTGCTCTTCATTTGCCTGCTCTGGCAAATACTCATCAATAATTTTAAGCTCTGCACGCTCCTTATCAGCGAGATCCTGACGTCCGGCGGCTTCGTACTGCGTGATCGAATCCTGGCGCTTCTTCGCTTCTTTCTGTAGCACCTGGAGCATCTGCTGAGGTGACAGATCTTGGCGCACCTCAATTTGATAATTTTTCATTGCAGCTCGTAATAGGCGCAGTACCTGCACCTTAATCTCATCGCGCGCCTTCATGGCCTCCGCTAGATCAGCTTCGAGACTCTTGGCGACTTCCATCAGTCCTACCCGCGAATAGCAAACAGCTCGCGCTGCTTCTGATCTTTACGCTGACGCTTGCGGATCGCAATCTCCCGCTCAGCCCGTTTGGTAAGCGGCTTCTCATAAAATTTCTTGCGCCGCGCGGAAGTCAGGACACCTGATTGCGAGACTTTCTTATTGAAACGACGAATCAAGCTTTCTAGCGATTCATCATCTTTTCGTTCGACTTGCAACATAGACTGAACAAGTGTACCAGCTTATCCCTCCTGATGCAAGGCTTATTTTGACTGACGCACCATATGCTCCACACTGCTAATACCGGGCAAACGCCGGAGAGCACTTATCAACGCCTCGAGTCGATCCATTCGAACCAATGAAAGATCAATATCAAGCTGCACTTCGTTACCCTTAACTTGTTCGCGGATCCGCTGAGCCCTAGCATCAAAGCCGTGAAGATGACTCGAAACACCCTTCAAAATCGCTGAGGTTCGAGAGGCATCGCCATGGATACGTAACTTATCCGATGAATCGAAGTACCAGTATGCTGGCACGCACCGCTCACGCTGACTATCTATCTCCGAGCAATCACTGCGATGTATCCGAAATACGCCAAGCCGACTTACAAACCCAACAATACCCTGTGGATACTGCGGACTACAGCAACCCGCTCGAGAGATATGCTCGCGATCTATCCCGGGAATAAGGGCGACCGGCCGAGCTCCTCGCCGCCGTTTCATGAAGTTCGGTAGTGGAACCGCTGGACGAGCTAGATTTCGTTCAAATATCAGCTCTCGCGCCACATCGCTCGGCTTTAATGCCCCTTCACTAATAGCGATCATGAGTGTCCGCTCATCATCGATCGCTAATCGTGTCAGAACCTCTCGCCGTAATATCGGTTTCACACTCCCCCAACTTGCATGGGATTGGCGGTGAAGATACTCATCGAGCAGCTGACGACCTGTTCGCTCTTCCGCAGTTTGGTCTTGGGCCTTAAACCAAGCTTTAATTTTGGCTCGGGCTTTCGTCGAGACAACAAAACCTAGCCAGTCCCGGCTCGGCTTCGGCTCACGATGAGCAGCAGCAAAGATCTCGACGACATCGCGGTTCTGCAAGCGATAATCAAGAGGCACCATTACACCATTCACCTTTGCACCGCGACAAGCCAGCCCAAGCGCAGAGTGTACATGAAAGGCAAAATCTACAGGCGTCGCCCCCTCCGGCAAGTCATATAAATCACCTTTTGGAGAGAAGGCAAAAATGCGACTTTTAAAGAGGTCTAACTGGAAACTCTCCTTTATCTCTTCTTCGCTTGTAATCTGCTCTTGCCAATCGAGTAAATTTTGTACCCATTCGAATTTCTTGGGCATCGCATTAGTTGAACTATTTTTATATGCAGTGTTGTTCTTTTGCTCATCATAATAAAAGTGAGCCGCAAGACCACGTTCAGCATAATCATGCATTTTCCACGATCGAATTTGCACTTCAAATATCCCCTGCTCGCTAATGACCGTGGTATGCAATGACTGGTATCCATTTGGCTTTGGAACGGCTATATAGTCTTTAATAAAATGAGGTAATGGACGATATAGGGCATGCACAACCCCCAGCACTTTATAACAATCATTGGCCTCCGGCACGATGATACGCATTGCCACGAGATCTCGAATTTTGCTAAAGTCCTGATCATACTTTTCGAGTTTGCGAGCCAAGCTATATGTATGCTTGATGCGATGCTCAATTTCGGCTTCAACCCCAGCTGTCATCAGTTCCGCCTGCAATTGCGGTATAACTGCATCAAGTAACATTTTGCCAGCTTTGATATTTGGTAGTGCACGCTTTTGCAGCTCTCGGTACTGCTGTGGGTTTACAACGACAAAAGCAAGGTCCTCGAGTTCAGCCTTGACATCTCCCATTCCAAGCCGATCAGCCAGTGGTGCAAAAATATCAAGAGTCTCCTGAGCAATCCGTCGCTGTTTCTCTTCGGAGAGGTACTTCAGGGTGCGCATATTATGTAACCGATCAGCCAGCTTCACTAAAATCACCCGAATATCACGACTCATCGCCAGCAATAACTTTCGAATATTCTCGACTGACCGCGTCGCCACCGCACCTGGACCTAACGCTGACATCTGCCCGATCTTTGTTACCCCGTCGACGAGTTCAGCTACCTCGGGACCGAATTTCTCCATTACTTCTTCGAGAGTACGGCTCGTATCCTCGACTACATCGTGCAGTATCCCCGCCTGCAAACTTGTTAAATCAGCGTTCCATGTATCAAGAATTTGCGAAACCGCCACCGGATGTGAGATATACGCCTGGCCACTACGTCGGTACTGTTCGTGATGGGCCTCACGAGCAAACTGATATGTCTCAGCAAGTTGATGCTTTTGTGCCGGCGTAAGCCGCTCCATAGATTGAATAAACCGAGGCAGACTCATGATATACTCCCTATCCGCATGCGCTGTAGCTCAACTTCGGGACGCTCTCGGCCATTCCAACGCGATGACTTCACCACTGCCAAAGCCTCAATCGGCTTGCCAACCTCGAGCCAAGGCCACTGTTCTCTCGCCCGAAACGCAATCGCTCGAATATCTCCATCCGACAAAGTAATCGTCATTTGAGCATGGCTGCTATCTTTACCGACCCAGCGAATATCACGTACAACGCCAGTGGCATAAAACTTCACCTCAGGATTCGCCTGGCCAGTGGGCTCGAGTTGTCTCAACTGATCTAAGCCAGCTTGCGAAATATAATCAGCACGGAGCTGCAAGTCGGCCTGAATAACTTGGCGAAGCTGTTCTGTTTGATCAGATCTTGCTGCATACTCAGATAGCGACGAACGTAAAGCAGGAATATTTTCCGTAGGGAGCGTCATCCCGGCAGCAGCCGCGTGACCCCCGAAGCGATCAAATAGCTCTGGCGTCTGGCGCAAGGCAGTGATCAATGAGAAATTTGCAACACTGCGGGCCGAGCCCTTCGCTCGTTCACCCTCAATCTGCAAGATCACAGTTGGTTTCCCGTGGCGTTCGGCGATTCTGCTAGCTACGAGCCCAGCCACACCGTGTGACCAAGTCTCATCGGCTAGCACGAGTGCCCGATGATCAGCACACTGCGAGGCTTGCTGATCAGCTTCAGCCACGATCCTATCAGTTAGCTCACGCCGAGCCAGGTTCAGCTCATCAAGAATCTTGGCATGCTGACGAGCCGACTCTTGAGAAGCACTCATCAGTAGACCAAGGCTTGTTCGGGCATGCTCTAGCCTGCCAGCTGCATTTAAGCGTGGACCAAAACGAAAACTGAAGTCGCGTGCGGTGATCTCAGTTAGCTCAGACGCACTTACTTCGGCTAAAGCGCGAAATCCAGGTCGCCTACTTTGCCGAGCAACTGTTAGCCCAAAGGTAGCTAGTGTTCGATTTTCTCCAACCAAGGGGACAACATCACAAATCGTCCCTAACGCCACGAGATCGAGGAACCATTTTTCTTGACCTTGAGGTAAGACATCAGGAAACTTCTGCTGGAGCGCTCGCACCAGCGTAAAGGCCACCCCGACTCCCGACAAAAAACGCTCCGGGTAAGCGTTACTTTCCCGTAAAGGGTTAATCAATGCAATCGCCCCCTCAGGCTCAGCCTCAGCCAAGGTGTGATGATCGGTGATAATAATATCTAGGCCATTACTAGCTGCTTCAGCAATAACCTCTCCTGCTGTAATGCCGCAATCTACCGTCACCACAGTATCAACCCCCTGCTGTTGTAGCTCTGCCAAGGCAGGGGCATGCAAACCGTAACCTTCTACAAATCGATCGGGTATGTAGCTGATCGTATCTATCCCTAGCCGCTGAAATACCTCAGTAAGCAAAGCTGTCGCAGTGAGACCATCAATATCATAATCACCATAGACAGCGACCTTCTTACCGTCCCGGCGTACCTGCTCAAGATGCGCTATAGCCAGCTCCATATCTGGTAACAAAAATGGATCCCCGAGGCTTTCATAGCTCGGTCGCAAAAAATTATCAAGCGGCTCAAGTCCACGTCGCTGCGCAACGACCTTGGCCAAATCCCTAACAGGAATGTCGCCTTCCGGCGGCAACTTCCACTCGACTTGGTCTTCCTGATACTTCATCAGGAGTAATTATAGCTGGATTCTAGCGAACAAAATAGGAATGACTGGCGCGAGACCGGAAACCGAGTGGCGTCTCAGACTGGTAGCCTCGGATGGGTCGACCAGTGGTGCGAGGCGGTTGTCCCCCAACAAGCTCATAACGACGTAAATCTTGAACAATATGCTTGAACGTTTTGCGCAGTTTACGTACCATGGCTACTTTGTTTTCCTGCTTGTTTTGAGCACCATACCCTGTAATTCTTTATAAATCACAAAGTCCTGATTTACCCAATAAAGCTTGGTGTTGCCCTGCTTGGCGCAATACACATACTTGATTCGGTGCAATCGTTCCAGCTCGCGGGCAACATTACCCGGATCCTCGCGTACCAGCTTTGCAAGCCCACGAACATGGACGCGATAATCCGGGTATTTCGAAAAGACAGTAATAATTTTTCGTCGGGTTTTTGATGTTATGAAATATTGAAGCATTGTGTATCTGACTTTATATAAAAGATTGTAATCTCGTTTTTTCTATTACTATTGCATATTTAACTACAGTTTAAGCAACAACAGTATTTTTTACAATAGCTAAAGGAGGTTTTTATTTGCTACAATCTCTATCAGAGAAACTGGTTACGTTATGACGCCACATTGCCCCCATTGCCAAATACCACTTACTTCCTCTGTTGTAGGCCTCGCCTGCGATAGCTGTGGGCGCCTCTATCGTTATACTGATGACCCAGTGGATCAGCATGATCATGCGGATCCCCCAGGCACAGCAATGACCCCCGATACCCAGAGTGCTACAGATGAGGTTCCGCCACGAGAAGACCAGAGAGCAATGACGCAGCCAATGATCATCAATCATCACGCTTCATCTCATTATCGACGTAGGCTGCAAGAGCGTGAACATCAGCTTGAGCGCACCGAACTCGAGGCTCACTACGCCCCCAATCCTGCGCCGTCAGAACCGACTCATCATTTTCGACTAGATACAGCCGTCGGCCAGACTGCACTTAGTCCACAAGCCGGCAACGATCAAGCTGAGAGCCCCGACTTTCCTGTTGACAGTTCTGAAACAACTCCAATCTCCGATCAATCTCTGGCGACCGCCAATGATACTCCCATACCGCACGATCTCATTACCGATAATGAGTCTCTTGTAGAGGAGCATGAACCCCATAAACCCAGTCCCCACATTCTCGACGTTGCCTCAGTCGCGCCTGAAGATACAGCACCACGCGCCCCTCACTCGCCACTCGATCTGCGCGAAGCAGAACCAGACCTTGCGCTTGATAACCATCCAGCTCAACTTCCGACCAGCCATAGCCCAAGCTCCGCTCCATATCACACACCACAAATCACTCATCATGCCGGAGCAGATGACCCTCTAGCAAAGGCCGATGCTCTGCTAGCGGCTGCCGCGACGCCCCAGCATGAAACCTCAAATAATTCCAAGCTGAATATTATCCTGGCGATCGGCACTGTCATCATTCTCGCCATTGGGAGCTTTGTAGCCCTGACCATCCTCAGACCTCCAGCCACCACATCTACGCAAACTGTAACAACTAATACAGCCAGCAATACACATACACATGCACAAACGCAGAGTCAAAGTGAAAAACGCGATAGTAAGCGTAAAAAAGATCTGAACGATATTGAAGTAGGACTTGAGGATTATCAAAAGTCTACAGGGAGCTATCCCTCAGGAAGTGAAATTTCCGCCCTACAGCCCTTGAC
>CAZDEK010000018.1:0-12988 GCA_964504625.1 uncultured Candidatus Saccharibacteria bacterium | reverse complement strand
TGTTTTCATCGTGACAGGCTGCCCGAATGCATCAGGCTGCAGCGAGCCCCTCAACCGGCTATTTGCGTTTAATGTCGGTAATCAGCAGTTTGAACGAGCTGGTCAGGCAGGCTATGTGGCCCTTCAGACACTACCAAGTCAGATTCGTTACAGTGCTGATGGTAAGCAGCTCCTATTTGATGGGGTAGTTGCAGGCGCGACTGGAGTTGGTCAACGCTTTGTCTTTAGCCTGGATGCCAGCTCGACCTCGCCTGAGGCGGCCCGGGTTGCAATTCCGGGCCCACGGTGGGAGGCGGCGAGCCTGAGCCTGCCAGATACGGCACCAGGACAGGGTGGTGTGCCGGTACCTCCAGACGTTCCTGCGGGAGGCGGAATAGGTGGAGGTGGTATAGCGCCGACGCCAGTACCCATCGATGAAATCGAGCGGCTTCTTGGTATGCCTCTATCGATGATTGATTGGTCAAAGATCACAGACGAGCAGATAAGGGCTTTTGGGTATGACCCAGCAATGGTAAGACGCTACATCGCCCAGTATAAGCTGCAGCAAGCGCAGTCAGGGCAGGCACCCGACTCACAGCAAAGTTGTGCTGGGGCAATCGCCGGTCTCACGCCAGAGCAATTACAAAAAATACATTCAGCCATAGGTGTACCGCTTGATCAGATTGATATCTCGAAAGTCACCGATGAACAGATTCGTAGCTTTGGGCTCGATCCAACTGCCGTTCGGCAGTATTATCGCCAGCAAAAGGCATCTGGGGCTAGTGACGCATGTGCCAATGTCTATACGCAGCCTGCCTTTGTGTCGCCATATAATTCATCGACTGCTAGCCAGGTCAGCGGGGGCGTAAGTAATCTTACTGTTCAGCCAGTATTTGACCTCTTGGCTGGTGGTTGGTTGATGGAACTACGCTGGCAAGCTCCCGGTGGAGCACAGTATTTTCATATTTTCGGTCGCGATACTCATCGTAATCAACGCGAGCGCAAACTGGCTACCGTTAGCTCACTCGGACGAGTCGCTCGTTTTGGCGGTTTCGGTCGACTAGGATTACCGCCTTGGCATGATGAAACCTACATTTTGGCGGTCGTTTCACAGCAGGCTGATGGCACACTCGGGGTGCCCACGGCAGTGTCAGTGAGGACGCGCTGTTATATCCTTTTCTGTACAATTTCGCCAAGCTCACAAAAATGAGAAAACCCCTTGGCCAGAACGAGAGGCCAAGGGGCTAGGTGAAACCAATGGATTCGGTTGTCATGCGGCGGGCTCCTGGGGATGAGCCGAAAGCCAGGCCTGGACGGCCTCACTCTCGCTACTGAGATTGATGACATCGTCGAGCGTGAGCCCGAAGCGGTCCTGAAATGACTGCATTTTCTCACGGACGATCTCACGGGTGAGCTCGGCGTGATGCTGAAGGTCCTTGTCCCGCAAGTTGCGGTCGTAGGCCCCCCAGGCATCATCTGCCTGCTGCCACCATCGGATGAGATCCGCCAGTGCGAGCCTGAACTCGGGTGAGTCATGCGTTCTCATGAAGGAGTTGATATCCACTGTGTATACCTCCTTTCGGAGTCTAGTAGGTGCAATTGCGCGCATGATACAATGAAACTCTAATTTTAGCAAGCAAAAACATTACATATATGCCAGCGCCAAGCCATCTCAAAGAACGTCTCGCAGAACTCCCGGCCGATCCGGGCGTTTATTTGTACAAGGATGGTGCTGGGCATATTATCTATGTTGGTAAGGCTTCGATACTCAAGCGACGGGTGCGGTCGTATTTCACAAAGAACCATCCTGATATTAAGACACCGATTCTGGTACGCAATATTGCTGAGATTGACTGGATTGTGTGTGACTCTGAAGTCGAAGCACTCTTTCTCGAAGCCGAACTCATCAAGCGCTACAAGCCAATCTATAATGTTCGCGACAAGGACGATAAGAACTTTGTTTACGTGAAGATCACCTTGCAGGAGGATTTCCCGAAAGTTGGTGTCGTGCGGCGACCAGCCGATGATAAGGCGCGATATTTTGGTCCCTTTATGTCGGCCGGTATGGTTCGCGAAGCACTGAGATATTTGCGGCGGATATTTCCATATTTTTCGAGTTCGCGTATGGTTGCTAGCTCAGCCTTAGAGCACCAGATAGGCGTAGCGCCACATCCAGGCATTGCAAAGGCGGATTATCGGACGAATATCCGTCGGTTGATCATGGTATTCGAAGGTAAAGGACAGAAGCTAGTGCGTGAGCTCGAGCGAGATATGGATCGCGCGGCGCGCAAGAAGGATTTTGAAGCGGCCGCCAAGCTGCGAGATCAATATTTGGCTCTGCGATCACTATCACGTAAGGTGATCTTCGGTAATCAAGAAGCCTTTGATGTCACGATGGATCAAGCATTATCCGGTCTGGCAGAGCGGCTCGGTCTCGATAGCTTACCACGTCGACTTGAGTGTTATGACATCTCAAATTTTCAGGGTGGAGATGCTGTGTCCAGTATGGTGGTGTTTACGAATGGCGTGCCAAATCAAGCCGAGTATCGGAAGTTTAAGATGCGCTCTAAGGGGCCGAATGATTTTGCGATGATGGCAGAGACGATGCGACGGCGCTTTTCTGGTCGACATGAGGATTGGCCGGCACCTGATCTGATCATTATTGATGGCGGCAAGGGTCAACTGGCGGCCGCTAGTGAGGTGCTTGACGAACTGGGTGTGAAAATACCAGTGGTTGGGTTGGCTAAGCGACATGAACAGATTGTGCAGCGGCTGGGTGATGCACCAAGCCGACGACAGAGTCGAGCAGAAGAAACCATCGATGGTGAATTTCGGATGATTCATCTGCCACGCACCAGCAAAGTCTTGCAGCTTTTGCAGCGCATGCGTGATGAGGCGCATCGTTTTGCCGTGAGCTATCACACTACCGTGCGCGATGCGCGTGTACGCCACAGTGTGCTCGATACCGTGCCAGGAATTGGGCCTATAACACGCAAAAAGCTGATTCGCAGTTTCGGCAGTGTGGCTGGGGTTAAGCAGGCAAGCCAACGAGAAATAGCCCAAGTCATAGGAGCTGCCAAAGCCAAGGTACTGAAGGAATATATCTAGATGGCTCGCAAGAAATCCATGTTTCAGAAGGCACTCGTCAAAGCCGAGGCCCGAGATCGTAAGGCTCGATCAAGGCAACGTATGCGCGTCTCAGGAAAGAGTGTCTTCACCCTTGCGCGACTGTCTGGACAAACCAAGAAAAAGCCGCGCTGATAGGAGTAATATGCTATAATTGCTGGGTTATGCTTCGGCGTATTTTGTTTGCGTGGTTAGTGAATTTTGTGGGGTTATGGGTTTCGGCTCAGATCTTCGCTGGCCGTATCAGCTATGATGAGCGGATAGGGGTCTTAGTGATTGCCGCATTGATTTTTGGCGTAGTGAACGCTTTGATTCGTCCCTTGGTCGTACTCCTGAGCTTACCGGCAATTCTCGTTACTCTCGGCATTTTTATGCTCTTTGTGAATGCGGCGATGCTGTACCTGACCAGCTTTTTTTATCCAGCATTTCAGGTTAATAAGCTGTCGGCAGCAATTGGAACTGTTATTATTATTTGGTTAGTAAACTATCTCTTTACGGGTCTACTCGAGAATCGGAGGACTACCTCATGACACCTATCTTGAATATCATCATCGCTATCAGCTCGGTACTGCTGATCATCGTCGTGCTCTTACAGAACCAGGGTAGCGGCCTGGGTGACGCCTTTGGTGCAAGTGGCGGAGCCAGTAATGCTTATCGCTCGAAACGTGGTTTGGAACGTGGTCTGTTTGGATTCACAATCATCTTGGCGACCGTTCTGGTCGTGAGCGTGTTGGCACGGATTCTTTTCTCGTAAGTCTTCGGAGCTGATTATGGCCTCATACCTCTCATTTCGATGGAATCATGCACGTCGCCAAGCGGCGGCGGGTGCTAAGTCGGGAAGGGTCTGGCTGGCGAACTACGTTAATCGGCACGTCTATGGAGCTTGGCGAAAGCTGGGGTTAATGCGCTGGCAGTTTGCAGCTTGGATGCTGATAGTCCTTATCAGTGTAGTCGGTATGCAGCGAGGCTTCACGCGACTCAACCAGCAATGGCTGATCGCAAAGCCAGCCAGTGGAGGTGTCTATCACGAAGGTATCATTGGTCGGGTGCGGTTGGTGAATCCTCTCTATATTGAGAATTCGGCCACGAGTGATGTAGCTGAATTGGTCTATTCGAAGCTGATCCGAACATCTGATGGGCAGTCGATTCAGCCCGATCTCGCAACTGATTGGACGGTGTCAGCGGATAAGAAAACATACACCTTAAAGTTACGTGATACTGCCTATTGGCATGATGGGGTTAAGCTTTCTGCCCAAGATGTAGCTTTCACCTTTAAGCTGATTCAAAACCCCGATACTCGCTCGACCTTGGCGGGGAATTGGGACAAGGTGGTGATCACAGCTCCGGATGATCGCACAGTCGTGTTTACACTACCAACTAGCTACAGTGGTTTTTGGGCTCAGTTGGCGCAGGTGGGGATTTTGCCGCAGCATGCTCTGCAGGATGTGCAGCCAAATCTATTGCGCCTCGATGAATTTAATCAGCGTCCAATCGGAAGCGGGCCGTTTATCCTCGATAATCTCGATGTAAATAGTGACAAAATCACGCTGCGTCGCTACAACGAGTATTATGGCGGCGCACCCAAATTGGATGAAGTACAACTCATCCAATATGATGCCAGTCCTGACCTGCTTGATGCCTATGCTAAACGTCGACTTGATGGCATGGCTAGGGTGGAGCCGTCGGAAATAGAGCAGGTCAAGAGTTTTGAAGGGTTGAAATTAGAACGCTATCGTTTGCCAGCTTACGTGGGCGTGTACTTTAATATGAGCCAACCACAACTCGCTGCTGATAAGAATATCCGCATCGCTTTAGCTGAGGCGATTGATCGTAAGGCTTTGGTGCATGATGTCTTGAAGGATGAGGCAAATGTAGCCCAGTACCCGATTCCGGCCGGTTATCTTGGCTTTAATCCGGCGGCTCGACGTGTGCAGTATGATCCCACTGCTGCGAAATCAGTCTTGGACGGTAAGTTTGCTAAGCCACTACGGCTTGTGACGAGTAATAGTGGAGAATACCCTGAGGTTGCCAAACGGGTGTCCGAGGCTTGGCGTGCAGCGGGAGTTCCGGTGGAGGTGGTGTCGGTTGATTCCTATAGTTTGCAGCAGAATTATATCCGCCCTCGGGAATATGACGTATTGTTGTACGGCCAGGATATCGGGGCTGATAGTGATATGTATGGGTTCTGGCACTCGAGTCAGGCGGCCGATCCAGGATTAAATATTTCGGTCTACAAGAGTTCGACGGCTGATCAATTGCTTGAGCAAGCTCGCATTGGCAGAGACGCAAACTTTCGGGCCACTAAATACGCTGAGTTTGTGAAAGTCTGGAGTGAGGATGTGCCTGCAGTCTTGCTTTATTCACCGACATACCTGTATGCTCATACCGTTGAATTGACGGGTCTCAGTGCTAAGGGACTCGTTACTCCCAGTGATCGTTTTCGGAATATCCAGGACTGGGCGGTGCATGAAACGGTAGTACCTAAGAAACAATCATAACCTGCGGATGTGGTGAAATTGGTATACACGCTAGCTTCAGGTGCTAGTGGGGGCAACCCCGTGGAGGTTCGAGTCCTCTCATCCGCACCAATGAAAGAGTGCCTGATAGGGTACTTTTTTATTGGTATGGTTTGGGCTCGAAACCCAAGGTTCGGCGAACGAGGAGCGCAGAGGAGTCGGCAGCTTGCTGAACGACTCCACGAGCACCACAGGGAGAAGGGCGTAGCCCGCCGTCCTCTCATCCGCACCAACAAATACGCGCCCCAGAGGGCGTTTTTTGTAGAGAAAGACCCCGCCGACATTGAGTCGACGGGGTTTACTTAGCCACTGATCGCAAGGGTCAGACGAGTCGTAGAAAAGCGCTTCAGCGCTCGTTCACGCCGCGTTCCGGCTCGTAATGAACCTGAGGCGACCAGGAGTGCCATGACAGGTATAAGTATGTCATGGTAGCGATTCGTCGCTACTGATACGAGTGGAATGGCGATCGCTGAGGAGCTCAAGATGACGACCGCCCACTTCAGGATTCGATCATTGAGGCGCACGAGTCCGGCGATAGCCCAGATTAGCATAGCGGTCCACCACGCGAGAGCGGTGATGAAGAATACCATCTGAGGCATACCCCTGACCTGCCATTGATCAGCAGTCGGGTAAAGATCGGCGTTGCTGAAATCCCCAAATGACAAATCAAAGGCTCGCTTCATGATGCGAACTGGTTGCTGCCAAGGGTGCTCAAGCATCCAACGGGCGGCTGACCGATATAGCGCTCTATCATCTTGAGGGTTTTGCGGATTTGGACAATAACGAGTAACTGACTCCTGCGACCACGACACATATCCGGTGTCATTGTTGCCGAGGCAAAGATTAAAACCACCGGCTGTACCGAGCGTTATCTCACCGGTTTGTGCATATGTATAGCTGAGCCAAGGGAGGAGCACGCACAGCATTGCCACCAGGAAATACGCCAAACAGCGACCGAGATGGCGAGCATTACGGCGCTGAGTCAGCAGCAGAATCGGGACTGCAATGATGATCGGGGTCAGGGCCGGGCGAGCAAGAATCGCTAGACCAAAGATGAGGCCAGCAAATCCAAGCCGACGCGATGAATAGCTACGACTCCACAGCACAATGACAACACCAAGCATGAAAAGCGGTGTCGCCAGCTGCTCGGTCATAAGTACCCCAACACCAATGACTGAGTTTGGCCAAACCGCCAGAAGCCCCGCAGCTAATAGCCCGACTCGGTGTGAAAAACGCCGGCGGCCAAGCTCGGCTGTGGCAACTATGACACCAACAGTGATGCCAATATGTATTACACCCATGAAAACGCGGACTGGGATGAAACTCAGCATCAGGGCTCGCCTGATCAACAGCCAGATGCCTAACAGCAGTGGGTAGAGGGGCGGGTAGTACCAGTTATCGAGCCCCTGACCTCGGCTGATTTTTTCACCCATGGCATAGATGCTGGCTTGATCAGTGGCATCATTGGGTGCGATGGGGATGTGTGCGACGAGTCCTATCCAGACTAGTCGCAATCCAATCGCAACAAGACAAATGCTGCCGAGCCAACGGAGGTAGGAATTATGGCGGAGATCTGTGCGCTGCAAATTTGCCAGCATGCATCACTCTTTTCAGGTACACCAAGAATGGAAAACGCAATTATACGATCAAGCGTAGCTTATTTCAAGGATGCGCTAGATACCTCTCACACTTATTGCGTGACGAACCAAAAGTCGACGTCTTCGTCGCTCGCTCGGTCCCAGGTGTAGTAGGGGGTGAAAAATTGCCAGAGATTTTTGTAATAGTTTTTACCTGCGACCTGTTGCTCATATGATTTCTCGGATTGTCGTTCAGGATTATTATTTGTTTTACTCAAGCGAGCACCAGCCGGGAGACCTTCGATGACACGCGCACAATAGAGTTGACCATACGGTAGTTCAAAGCTATACACACCGCCGGAGCCTGTCTGGGTTGTCACTCCGTCTACGCAAGTGATGAGTTTTACATTCGCCGTCAGTTTACCATCGACGTAAACACGACCGCGGACTTTGATGTTGTAGGCATTCTTAGGCGGGGGTGGTGGCGCCGACGGCTGCGATGAGCCTAGCTTAGGCAGCGTGAGTGGCAAAGCAGCAATTGGTCGGGCTGCCAGTTCTGGAGTACGCCAGCAGCGGTAGCTAGCATTCCAGGGCTGACTGCCACGGCGTGCGAAGGTATTATAAAAGGCCTGATCCTGTACGTCGGGTGGTGCGTCGCTTGGTAAGGGATACTTTGCCGCTAGCTCTGAGCCAACAGCTCCCGCCCAGGTGCGCTTATCGAATTGATAAGCTCCATAATTACCGGCTCCGTTTGAGGCGGTGTAACGAGGCTGGCTATTCGGGCCAGCACCTGATTCGCAGCCGGCGATGCGACCGCGCCAAAATTCAGCGTTCGTATTGACGACTGGTGTAGAGCTAGCGAGCGACCCATAGATCAAGATTGAACCGATGGTGACAAAGAGGCCAGCCACCACCAGCATGACAGGGGCTCGAAAGCGTCGTGTCGTGGACAGCATTTGTTGTGCGTTAGTGCTGGGTTTACGTTTCGGAGTCGCGCCCATATGTCTCTTATGCTAGAGGTTTCCATCTGATTAGTCAAAGCTGATAGGTGTTGTCACATGTCTTTTCGGCACGACGTAAAACTGTTATGCTAGGCGTAACATGAGAACATTCTACGACCAACTGCGCAGCTCCATTACCGGTGAAGTCAGCACTGAAAAAGATACCCGTGATTTCTTCTCGACCGATGGAAGTGTGTTTAAGGTCACGCCATCAGCCGTAGTATATCCTCAAAACGAAGCTGATGTGGTTGAGACAGTGACGCTGGCAGCACGCTCGGCAGCAGCCGGTCAGCTTGTCCCGATCACCGCACGTGGCAAGGGGACCGATCAGGGTGGGGCGGCATTAGGTGAAGGCCTTATGCTCGTCTTCCCGGCGCACATGAACCATTACTTTACGATGACGAAGACCACTGTTACCGTCCAGCCGGGGATGGTCTATAAGGACCTGCAGCATCTCTTGCATAGTCATGGGCGCTTCTTGCCACCCTACCCGGCGAGTATTGATTTCGCAACGATTGGCGGAGCTGTGGCAAATAACTCAGCTGGAGAGAAGACTGTCAAATATGGAAGCACACGTGATTATGTAGAAAGTCTACGCGTTGTACTTGCTAATGGAGATGTGATTGAGACCGGTCGCCTGAGTGCTAAGGAGCTGCGCAAGAAGCAGCAACAGACTGACTTTGAGGGGCATATTTATCGCAATGTCGATTATTTGATCGAAGAAAACTGGGACGCCCTGGCTGAGGCCTACCCGCAAGTCAGTAAGAACTCTGCCGGCTATGATCTCTGGCACGTTAAGGGTCCAGATGGCAGTTTCGATCTTGGACAATTGATTGTTGGCAGTCAAGGTACACTCGGCGTAGTCACGGAGATTACGTTGCGGCACATGCCATATAACCCGGATACCCATCTCATAGTTGGTTATTTTGAGACGATGGAGGCTGCCGCTCAAGCAGTCGAGCTCATCATGCCGCTCAAGCCATCTGCTCTCGAAGTCGTCGATCATAACTTGCTCGAATTTCTCGCTGAACATGACCCTGATCAGATCAAGGGTGTGCTACCAGACAAAATGCCGGGTATCGTGCTACTGGTGCAATTCGATGATGAGAAGTCGCGTCAGCAAGTATCGAAAACGAAGAAAGTCATGAAAGTTTTTGAAAAGACTGCTTTCGCGGCCCGCGTTGCAACTGATCCTGCTGAGCAGACGAAGCTGTGGAAAATCCGCCGAGGCGCAGCGGCGATTATCTGGAAGTTTCGTGGGGCAAAGAAAGCTTTACCGATTATCGAAGATGGTGTGGTGCCACTCGAGCAAATGCCACGGTTCCTCGAGCAAGTCTATAAGCTATTTGATAAATACAAGCTTGATATCGCTGTCTGGGGTCACGCTGGTAATGCTAATTTTCACCTGCAGCCATTTATGAACCTGGCGAGTCAAGTGGATCGCAAGCGAATGTTTGAACTTATGAATGACTTTTACCGTATGGTAATCGATATGGGTGGATCGACCTGTGGTGAGCATAATGATGGCCGCCTGCGAGCGCCGTATCTCAAACGGCTCTACGGCGAACAGCTCTATGGAACCTTTGAAGATGTGAAAAATGTTTTCGATCCACTGGGCATTCTCAACCCCGGAGTCAAGATCGGCGTAGCTCTGAAAGACCTGCCGAAGCAGTTGCGGAAAGAATACTCGATGAAGCATCTGGCAGAGCATCTACCCAATAACTACAATAATTAGGAGGAAGTATGGCACGGAAGATTAAACGCAGTGACGATATGGGCCGCATGGCCATGCTGATCATTTTCTTGTGGTTTGTCTTGTTGACACTGCTGGGAAATAAATTCGGTCAGCTGGGACTGGGGGTTATCCTGCTGGTTGGTGGTATTTGGACGTTAGCCCGAAGTAAGCAGGTCTGGACTGACTACAAGGCGGCCTGGAAAAAGTTACCAAAAAGTCAGCGCTCGCAATGGAATGAACCAAAAGATATTTACTATTACATCAATGTAGTGGTGCTTATACCGCTTGCCATCGTTCTCGGATTAGCACTGATCTTTATTTCCTACCTCACATTAATGGGCTGACAACCAGGTGATAACCTGGTAAAATAGGCGCTGCTACGATTTTCGCGAGCTTCGTGAAATTGGTAGACATGCCAGCTCGAACGAGTCTCTCATGTGCTTGTTCTATCTCATCTGGCTCATGCCCCTCAAGCTTGGGCGGATAGTACCTGGCAGTAAAGAATGATCATTTGCGGACGTGGTGGAATTGGTAGACACGCTAGCTTGAGGGGCTAGTGCCGACTTATACCGGCGTGGAAGTTCGAGTCTTCTCGTCCGCACCAATGTAAGGGCACCCAATCGGGTGCTTTTTCATTGGTGCGGAATGATTCCTTATGCTTTGCGGAGTTGGCGATAGAGGTAGCTGTAGCCAACGACGGTCACCGGCAACGTGACGACGAGACCAACCACAAAGAACATTAGTCCGACAAAATTTAGCAAGAACATGACCAGCCAGTACCCAAAGAGATCCCACTCATAGCCCTGGACGAGCTTAGCGGAAGCTTCGAAGGCTTCCCCGATACGCATCTTCTTATCAATAATGAGATAAGTAGCAAATTGATACTTGAGCCCCCAATAGATACCTGGCACTACAAAGAGGAAGAGACCACCTACTACCATAAATAAGTACAATAGGGCGCCACCTAAGTAGCGGAAAAACAAATGCATGCCAAAGAGGTCCTTCAATGATGGCTCTTCTTTACGGTCGACGTTTTTGAGGGTGGTCCGAATCATGCCGAGACTAATCAGCGCAATCAGAATAATGAAAATTCCCTGAACGACCGGGGTGTAGATGCTGCTGTTAAACATCGTCGTAAATACCGAGGGCAGGAGGCTGAAGAGGACCACCAAAAGGACGAGTGTGAGATAGAAGCCGAGATACTTCGCCGTTGATTCCCAGCCGAATTGTAAGGCTTTGGTAAGTGAGAGTTGAACTTTTTTGGCTGGCATTCTTATAATCTGCTTATGCTTGTTAGGCTTCAGTCTACCGGTCGGCGCGGCTTTTTGCAATCGCTAGTTGAGATGACATAAAAATTTTGTTACCATAACAAGTCCGTGCACCTCTATTGAAAGGTTGTCAGATGCCCCAGCCTGACCACCCCGAACAGATTCCTGAGCAGCTTTCAGTGCCAGCAGAGCTTGACCGGCGTCATTTGAAGCGATTGAGGACCAAAAATGCTCAACACTTGGCCGAGATTGCTCGATTGCAACAGCAGCTTGAGGCGGCTCAGCATGAGACTGACCAGCTTCGTGCCGACCTGTATCAGGCACAGCTCAAGCAGGCCGAACAACGGCGGCACATCACCAGCCTTGAGGGGCAAGTCCTCGAGCTCACTGATCGCGTCATGATCGCTGAACAAAATCCACTGATCGTTACCGGGGCGACGGCTGCCATTGTGGCGCAACAGTACGAGTAGTGACTACCCCGGATCCCTATGGGATCCGGGGTTAAATCTTGCTAATTGTGATAATACATGGCACAATATGCGCGTTCTGGAACCTTCAATACAGAGGAGTGTCATGAACCAGCTGCAAATGGAGTTGGTGAGTTGGGTAGCCCGCGCACGCGGCATCGATGCACTACCGCCCGGTTGCAATAATGTGATTGTGACCAATGGTGGCCGAGAGGCCATGGCGACTGATGGAGCGCGTCTGCACGTCTTGCGTGGGCGGTTGTTTCTGGCTCCTGACGGCCAGTACGAAGCCCTGCCGGCGATGCCAATCGTGGAGCTCGAGCGAGCCGACTACGATGATGTGCCGCGCTATCATGCGATGCTCGATATGCCGGCCACAAAGCAGTACCGTGTTCGGCGTGAAGTTTTTTCGGAGCTCGAAGCTCAGCTCAAGCAGATGAAGCGTCGAGAGATCGAGCTGCGTCGCCAGACACCGACATATCAGGATGATTACACCCGAGAAGGTCCTGGGTTCACCGTTAGCCGACAGGTCGAGCGGGATTTCGTGCCAACCACTGTTTACTTCGGGGATGACATCTACAGCGCTCGCTGGTTGCTGGATGCCTTGCATCTCTTCTTGCCGGTCAAGGGCCGTCGCCTTGGTCTGCCATTCACCCTCGAAGTGGTTCCGATGAGTGATCATGCCATGCTCCGAGTGCGTGGCGAGATTGAGCAAGGGGGCCAAGTTACTGCCATGCTGACCCCTGGCGAACTCTTCAGGCAGCCACCCGTTTCCATCCGAATCGACGACTTTTTCGAGACCGTCTAATCAAAAGCCCCGTATGCTTCTGCATGCGGGGCTACTCGTTTCTCTCTATGGTGGGCGAGGTGGGACTCGAACCCACAAGCCGTGAGGCAACGGATTTTAAGTCCGTCGTGTATACCAATTCCACCACTCGCCCGGGATGGGTACACGGTATCAGTATGATACACTATTCTCGAAGGAAAGGAGAGTGTTATGTTTGGAAAAGGTGGAGAATCAACTCCTCAGCACCCGAATGAAAACCCAGGTCTAGAAACTGATCTTAGGGCTCAACTAGAGGCTACTCGAGCTGAACAGCGGGCGAAGGCTGCCGATGCTCAAAAGGATAAGCTTGAAGAGTTAGATAGGATTACTGGCCCCAACAAGGTTGTAAAGCCTGAAGATCGTAATACACGATAATCATGGAAATCAATAAACCACCTGCGAACAGGTGGTTTATTGATGGTGGGTGATGAGGGACTCGAACCCCCGACCTCCTCGGTGTAAACGAGATGCTCTAGCCAACTGAGCTAATCAC
>CAZDEK010000017.1:0-13920 GCA_964504625.1 uncultured Candidatus Saccharibacteria bacterium | reverse complement strand
GGCAGCCCGCAAAGAATTGGAGAGAATAGCTAACGATGAGGGTCAGATCGTGTCGCGTAAGCACGAACTTATCGAACTGGCAGAGCGTTGGCAGGTGCGCATTCCCACGAAGGCGGACACGAAAGTAGGGGTAATCACCCGCGAACAGATTACCCGACTGGAAGCTGAGCTCGATGTGATTGGCGAGATCGATAGTTCACTCGTGGCGGCTCATGCTGAAGTGGCAAAAAAAGTCAGCTATCTCGAATCCCAAGCTCAGGATATAGAGCAGGGTGTGACTGATTTGCGAAAAGTTGTCGCCGAACTCGATCGGCGGATCAAGGCAACTTTTGAAAAGAACTTTAGCAAGATTAATGCTGCCTTCGGAAAATATTTCGCGGAGCTATTTCGTGGTGGCACGGCGGCGCTCGAGCTGACACGCTTTGAAGATGACGAGTATGGTATTGAGATCATCGCTCGACCACCAGGGAAACGGGTTGAGCTATTGAGCGCCCTGTCGGGAGGCGAGAAGGCTTTGGCTGCGATTGCTTTGCTGGCGGCTATTCTGAGTGTCAATCCGAGCCCATTTGTCGTACTCGATGAGGTGGATGCAGCCCTCGATGACGCTAATGCCCAACTTTTCACGAAGACGCTGCGGCAATTAGCTCGGCATGCTCAATTGCTTATCATCACTCATAATCATGAAACCATGCTTGAAGCCGATGCATTGTTCGGGATTACGACAACTCCCAAGACGGGCTCATCGGTGATCGCTGTTGATCTCCAGAGCGCGGAAGTTCTAGCCTCAGTCTAGCCCATCTGTTGACAATCTGGCGAGCATACGGTACACTTACTTCCATTCGTGCCGTTTTTTGAGGCGGCCGCAAAACTCCACAGAACACCACTAAACGAGACTTGTTACACGTATGCTCGTCATTCGCTTGGCCCGCACCGGCCGCAAAAAACATGCCAGTTACCGTATTGTTGCCGCTGAGAAGTCACGCGCCGCGACCGGTAAGTTCGTGGAAGTCCTCGGCCATTATGACCCTCATACTAAGCAGCTAGTGATGGATAAAGAAGGCATTGCCCGTCGGGTTGGTCAGGGTGCACAGCCATCGAATACCGTACTCCGCTTGATGGTGCGCGAGGGTATGGAGTTGCCAAAATGGGCGAAAGTCACCGAAAAGCAGCGTAAACCGAAGAAAGAACCTGAAGTAGCAGTTGCAGAAGTTGCCGCTGATGCAGCTTCGGAGAAACCCGAGGAGACGGTTGACGACCGGCCGGCTCAGGAAGCTGCAGCTGAAGCCACACAGGCCGCTGAAGCCACAGAATAAGCCTTCTGAAAACGCCCAAGCCAGGGCGTTTTTTGGTATTTCGGGGCGCGAGGTTGTACAATGCAGCGTAAGCGGAATCTCTGAGTAATACCCCGCGAGAAGGAGCAGATATGGCCGAACATGATCAGCAATTCATCGAATACGTGGTGCGCAATCTCGTCGATCATCCCGATGAGGTCCACATTGAGCGCACGGTGGACGAGCGGGGAGTTTTATTGAAACTGACTGTCAATCAGCAAGACATGGGCAAGATTATTGGAAAGGGTGGAGCGACAGCCAAGGCGATTCGTACACTCTTGCGCGTACTTGGTGCTAAGGATGACGCTCGGTATAATTTGAAGATTGTCGATGCCGAGGGTGGTGATGCCGAAGGTGGATCTCCTGCGCCAGCTCACGCTATAGATGCACCTGAACCCACTCCAGATACCCAGCCCGATGAAGATGTCGAAGCCATCAAGGCTAAAGCTCGTGAAGGCATTGATGATCTGAATATGGATATCTAATTAACGAAAAAAGCCTGGGAAAAACCGGCCTAGATATTTTGTATCGAGGTCGGTTTTGTTGGTTGTGTTGTGTTACCAGCGAGGTGCTCGTGGACGAATCCACTGCTTGGCAGTTGGGTGACGTTGACCCCATGCATGGACGTAGGTCCAGCGCAGATAGTCCGGAATCATCAGCCAGCGCTGCAGCCAGGCACACTCTTCGGTGTGTTCGAGCTCGGCTGGGCCGGGAAGTGGAAGATTGGAGATATACTCGGTGCTGGCGTTGCACTCCTGGCAGCACCAGCTACGCCGGCCTCCTGGAAAGGCTCCCTGGGCACGGACGATCAGTTCGTCGTGGACAATCTGATCAAGCTCATCACGGCGAGCCAGAAACTCACCACGCTGATCATAGCTGAGATTGGCATAGGCATACATGACTGCCTCCAAGGGATCGAGAAGGTACTTTTTTGCCCACTACTATTATACGCCGCTAGTGCAATCATTGAGCGAGCAAGCGTCTCTGCTATGAGGTCTAGATAGGCCTCAGTGAGGAAGCTTGCAGCCATAATAATAAGAAAAGGCCGGCCCCAAGGGGCCGGCTTATGGTTAGGGTGTGGGAGTCGTAGTCGTCAAATTAGTGATGACGAAACGTGTTCTGAGTGGCAGCATCCGCGCACGGAGTAGATGCTTGGAGTGCGGATGACGCTGGAACCAAGCCCAGAGATACATCTGACGATAATCTTCTGGTACTGCCAGCCAACGCTTCAACCAGCTACACTCACTTGAGTGGGAGATGCTCGCCGGCTCGATAGCATGACGAGAGTTGAGTGTGCTCACGCGCACCCCGCAGCTGCGGCACTTCCAGGTCGCTTCACTGTGGTGTGGCGTCGGTGTAGCGGCAGGTAGGCGAACAAGTTCTCGGCTCGTTAATTCATCAAGATACTGACGAAAATGAGTAAGGTACGCATGGCGAATTTCCGACGAAAATTGCTCAAACATAGCTCCTCCACAAGCGATGATGAGGGTGGATTTCGGCGTGCCAGTGATCAAGTATGCGCTTCGGTTGTCGTCACGACAAGAGTTTTAGCGTGGCTGGAGACCACGGATTTGTAGTCGCTCATTTACACTGAGATCGAGCCAGTAACGGTCGAATTCTGCCAGATACAATGGCGGATAGAGTCTCCAGGCGTGATGCCAAGGACAGTCATTTGTATGATACTGATCGACTCGTACGTTCGGCAGCGCCGCCGTTGCGCCGCAGTGCTGACATTTGAGCGGCCATTGCTTTTGCCCTGTTAGGCAGTACTCGAGCCGCACAAGTGCCATTAAGTGGGGCAGCATTTTCTGATACCGCTCGTGTTCCCGGCTCTGCAGCTTGCGAGGCCTGCGTGGGCGTTGGCTGGGGTGATCGGCCATGACGCTTCCTTTCGGGTGCAAAACGTACTCAAGTCTACTCTCATTCGGCAGCGCTCGGCAATATTTACAGATAGACAAAAAGCCTGCATTATGATAATATTTTACAGATTTGTCAATGAAAGTGATGCTAATGATTATCGACATAATTACTTTGTTTCCTGAAGTCTTTACGCCTATTCTAGATCATTCAATGCTGCATAAAGCCCGCGAGGTCAATGCGGTCGACTTTCGTCTGCACGATTTGCGAGCATTTGGACTCGGGCCGCGTCGCCAGGTAGATGACGTACCCTACGGCGGTGGTGCTGGTATGCTGTTAAAGCCTGAGCCGGTATTTGCCGCTGTGGAGCAGTGTCGGGAGTCTAATCCTGATGCTCGCGTACTCATGATGACGCCGCGTGGCAGGCGGTATGCTCAAACTGATGCAAAACGGCTTGCCCGTGAGTCAGGCTTAATTATTCTCTGCGGCCATTATGAAGGTTTTGACGAACGCATTCTTTCCATTGTCGACGAAGAGCTTTCCATGGGGGATTTTGTGCTAACTGGTGGTGAGATTCCAGCTATGGCAGTCGCAGATTCGGTAGTGCGCCTTCTGCCAGGTGTACTTGGTGATGATCGGTCGAGCGAAGAGGAAAGTTTTTCGCAGGGGCTCTTAGAATACGCGCATTACACCCGCCCGCAAGAGTTTCGTGGCATGAGGGTGCCCGAAGAATTATTGGGTGGGAATCACGCCGTGATAAAAGATTGGCGTCGCCAGAGCTCACTAAAGAAGACTGCCGAAAATCGACCTGAACTTACTGAATTCTAATGACACAACCATTCTACGCATTACCCGCTGAGCGCATCGCTCAGGAGCCGCCGGTTGTGCGAGGGCAATCTCGCCTCTTAGTCGTCGATCGACGTACGGGTGAGCTGGTCGATCGTAAGTATGGGGATTTGCTTGACTATCTACGACCTGGAGATGTTTTGGTTTTGAATGACACTAAAGTGTTGCCAGCGCGGCTTATCGCCAAGCTGCCAGATGGTCGCGCGCGCGAGTTGATGCTAACCGAACGTCATGGTGAAGTGTTGCCCGATGGACAGGCAGTCATTGTCTACCGGGGTAAGCTCAGATCTGGTAACACTTTACATATAGGCCAAGATTTAGTGCGTGTGCTCGAAGTGCGCGACGGCGGTCAGGCACTGGTGCAAAGTGATCGACCATTTGAAGAGCTGGCTGAGCTATACGGAGCCACTCCGCTGCCACCCTATATCCACCGGGCGGCTACACAAGCGGATAGAGAGCGATATCAAACAGTTTTTGCGGCCTCCACAGGTTCGGTCGCGGCTCCAACGGCATCTCTCAACCTGACAGAAGCTTTGCTCTCAAAGATCAAACACCGGGGCGTGCGTATCGAGCATCTGACGCTCCATGTCGGGCGTGGTACATTTTTACCGATACGCAGCGATAAGCTAGCCGATCACGCCATGCATGAAGAATACTTTGAAATCCCGTTAGATACTGTACGGGCGATTCGTCGGGCAAAAGAGACTGGGGGTCGCGTCGTGGCTATTGGCACCACCGTTACCCGCGCTCTCGAATATGCCGTGCATGAATTGCTCGGCGACATAGAGGAGTCTGTAGCTGGTGAGGCTGACATTTTCATCTACCCTGGCTATGACTTTCAGCTAGTTGACATGTTACTGACGAATTTTCATGCGCCTGACTCAACGGTCATTCAACTAGCTGCCGCATTTGCTGGTAAAGACACTCTGAAACTGGCCTATACTCATGCGCTTGATGGCGAATATCGCTTTCTCAGCTACGGCGATTCGATGCTGATCGTTTAGCTATTTCCAGAAGTGCATGGTATTAAAGATTATCTGGGAATTGCTGGACAGAGATGAACCAAGATTGAAGCTGGTGAATGCGATCGGAGGTTTATCCTTAGGAGGAGGGCAATCTGGACTGTAGGTATAAATTGGGGAAATGATGGCATTCCGGTGACAGATGCTATTCATATAGGCATTTATCATATTTTGAGCTGCCGCTTCAGCTGACACACCACTGGCAGAAGCTGGTCCGACACCCACATTTTCACCTAATGCTGTATATCCACCGCCACAGGCTGAGGTTATGCCACTAAAGTTGCTGTGCCAAATGAGGGTTTTCCAGTCTAAATATGAGCCGTATTTATTGAATCGAGCGTTTGCTGCATCTGCCATGGTGAGAGACCAATTAGCAGCGGAGTTTGCTAAACATGGCATGACATTGTAGGCCGGTAGGCCTCGACTGGTGCGTTGGTATTGTGCGTACTGAATCAGCGAGAAGTTGAATGTATTGACATAATTTTGAGCCTCAGCAGCTCGCGCGACACCGACCAACTGGCGAATTACGGGGTTGAAGCTAGTCGGGCTTTGTTGACGCTCTACACTGCGCAAGACCTTGGGAGCATCTTTTCGCTTAGTTGTACTAGCTTTTTTCTGACAAGCTGCTTCGAGGTGGCTCTTCGCCTTCGTCATGCCCGGCGTATCAGCTGAACCGGCGAAGTTGTAGGTAGTTACCTGATTGGTAGATGGATCAACGAATGAAACGAACTTCATGTCAACCACAGGGTTTTGCGAATTGACGGGTACCTGTTCGAGGCCGGAAGCTTTGAGATTGGAAATCAATTGATTGACTTCTTGAGAATTGAGTCGTGAAGTTACGCCACTATCAGCATTTTCGGCAAAGCAGTAGAGACTACCGTCACGCGTCAGCTGAACTGAGCGTGGGCCATTGACGTACGTCGGCACACCGTTTTGATTTTCGGCGATGAGTGATCCTGTGCCATCTTCGAGCTGAATGAGGGGTACAACGTTGAGATTCTGGGCTGTGTCGGATGCTGCTCGTGAGTAAGCGATGACAAAACCACCGACGATAAATAAGGCAATTGCGCTCAGGACATGCCAGGGCTTGAGTTTAAACGATTTGAGATTGCCGACTTTTGGCTTGGAGGTATTTGATCTTTTTTGAGGTTTTTTGGTGGCCATGAGTTGCTCTTAGTTACTTGCCGCTATCGTACCATAAGCGTGATCTGTGGGCAAAAAAAATGGCCCTGAGCAACGTGGCTCAGGACCAAGGGTAGGGGAAGCTAGCTCGTGACCTCGAGGAGGCCAGCCCCTTGCAGGGCGCGAATTGCCCACCAGCCGGGGTCGGTCTCACCAGCATCTAGTGCAAATGTGGGTGACTTCGGTGCGGCATGGTGATTGTTGTGCAGGCCTTCGCCGGCCGTGACCAGCGCCCAGATCGGTATATTCAGGCTCGTATCAGGTGTATCATGGCGTCGATTGCCAAACAGTCGCCCGGTCCAGTAGATGAGGTGCGAGAATCGTCCCATTTTGTTCATACACACTGGAGGGATCTCAGCGTGGCCCAGTGAGTTGATACTGGCATTGAGCATGATGTAGGTCGGCCAGTGTACGAAGGAGATGATTGCACCCGGAAGGGGACCGAAGATGACCACCGCAGCACCGATCCCGAAGATCAGACCACGCCAACCTCTCAGGCTTGGCAGTAGAGGTGGGTGAGTGCGGTCTAGTGCCGCTTGTCGGCGAAGCACGTCTTCAGTTGCTGCCGCAGCCTGGTACATACGTACGTTGTGCAGCTGTACATCCGCTAGCGAAGTCAGCAGGGGGCTATGAGGGTCACCAACTTCATCGGTGTGGGCATGGTGCTGTTGATGGATCGCCGCCCACTGGTTTGGCTCGATACCGGTCAGGCAGCGAATGATCAGCTCGCAGGTCCAGCGCAGACGCCGGGTGGGCTTGAGGGCATTATGCGCCAAGGTCCGGTGTAGGTAGATGGTGGTAGCGAAGGTTGCAACTTGGGTAACCGTAAAGCCAACCATGATGGCTGTACGAGGCTGCACACGGCTATTCAGTGTACGCCGAAATGAGGTGCGAAGCTTCATAGAAAACCTCCTAGTGAAAGCTCGCCCCTATTATGGCAGACTTTCAGGTTGGCGCATATTTTCTTGTCAAGCGGTGCATGGGAGCGTACGATGACGCTAACGTCAATTGACGCGTAACTTAGCAGCCGGCGAAAGGGGGAGCCATGCCGCCGCTAGCCAATACTTCCGTAGAAATCTATATGGGTACTTTTGTGCTCCAGCAGTGGGAAGCGGTCTATCGGCCGTTAGCACAGCTCTTCGCCGAACGTGGGTATCCTGTACGGATCCATGGATTGCCACGAGCTGGGCTCGGCGCACTGGATGAAGCTTCAGACGAGTTGGCAAGTTCGGTTTTCGTTGGCCATCCCGAGCAGCGGTTCATTCTCGTCGGGCATAGTCAAGGCGGCTTACACGCCTTTCATCATGCCAAGTACTACCCAGCGAGCGTCGAGGCAGTCTTTGCCTTCGGGACACCATTTCACGGTACTCGTCTTGCTAATCTGGGGCGTGTGCTACGCATGTTGCCGGCGGTACGGGGCATGGCGGCGCATTCGCGTACACTCAGGGAGTGGCGGGAAGATGATAGTTATATCGCTGACAATATCTACTCGCTGTACTCGGTGCTGGATGAGCTGGTTGTTCCTTGGGTGGCTTCGACGGTCAAGGGTGGACACAATGTGATCCTTTGCCCGAAAGCAATCCATTGGCTCCTCATCCGAGCTGGCTTTCGACGGAGTCGCGGCATTGAGCTGGTTGATGGTTGGGCTGAGCACCTGGGCGTCATCTGGCACCCGGCGCTGCATCACTACATCGAGTCGGTGCTGGATGAGCTGGAACAGCGAGCCAATCTTCGAGTAGTTGCCTAGACGGCATACTGGCCCCTGTCTTCGTGACAGGGGCCTAGTCTTTGATGGTTTTCCACAACTTTATGATGCGCTAAGTCGCGAAGCGGTGCCAAACCCCTAGTGGATCACTGTATGTGGTGTATATAATACTTAGGCTTACGCTATAGACAGCGTACCTTCACATCTCTCAAGAGAAAGGAAGATCCGTATGGATCAGCCAAGTCTGGGTCTCACGCGTCGCTATACCGAGGCAGGTGTCGACCCCTATGAGTCGGTCGCGTGGGAGCTGCGCCAGTCACGGCTCATCAACCACAAGACCGGCAACGTCGTCTTCGAACAGACGGGGATTGAGTTTCCGGTCAACTGGTCGCAGAACGCCACGAACATCGTGGCACAGAAGTACTTCCGTGGCTCCCTCGGAACACCCGAGCGCGAGTTCAGCCTCAGGCAGCTCATCGGCCGGGTTGTGAACACCATCACGGCCTGGGGTGAGCGTGACGGCTACTTCGCCGGCGATGAGGAGCGCGACTGCTTCCACGACGAGCTCACCTACATCCTGCTGCATCAGATGGCGGCTTTCAATTCACCGGTGTGGTTCAACATCGGTGTGCCGAACACGCCACAGCAGGCCAGTGCCTGCTTCATTCTTTCGGTCGACGACTCGATGGCGTCCATCAAGGACTGGTGGGCGAATGAAGCAGCCATCTTTCAGGGCGGCTCGGGGGCTGGTGCCAATCTGTCGCGTTTGAGGGGCTCCATGGAGCCAATCGGCGGCAGTGCCAACACCAGCTCAGGCCCCCTGGCCTTCATGCAGGCAGCCGACTCGAGTGCCAATGCCATCAAGTCTGGTGGCAAGACCCGTCGGGCGGCCAAGATGGTGATTCTCGACGTCGACCATCCAGACGTTCTCGACTTCATTGCCTGCAAGCAGGAAGCCGAGGATATGGCGCGAGTGCTGAAGCAGGCTGAAAGCCTTGGGTTCAAGTTCGACATGGGCTTTGATGGCAAGCATGCCAGCTGGTTGCCGTACCAGAACGCTAATAACAGCGTGCGTGTCAGCGACGAGTTCATGCATGCTTACGAGGAGGATGGCAGCTGGCAGCTTCGGGCTCGTGTGTCTGGTGAAGTCGTGGCCGAAGTGCCGGCTCGTCAGCTCATGCGACGCATCGCTGAGGCCGCCTGGGCCTGTGCTGATCCGGGCATGCAGTACGACAGCATCATCAACGACTGGCACACTACGCCGTCGGCCGGCCGCATCAATGGCTCGAACCCTTGCAGCGAGTATATGCATCTCGACAACTCGAGCTGCAACCTCGCTAGCCTCAACCTGATGAAGTTCCTCGGCGATGACGGTGCCTTCCGCATCGACGACTTCCGTCATGTCACGGAAGTGATCTTCATCGCCCAGGACATCCTGGTGGGCAACGCCGACTACCCGACCGAGTCGATCGCTCAGGTCAGCCGGGCCTACCGTCAGCTGGGTATCGGCTACGCCAACCTTGGCGCTCTGCTGATGGCCGTCGGACTGCCTTACGACTCCGAGGAGGGGCGTTCGCTGGCTGCGGCTATCACGGCCACGTTGACTGGCCAGAGCTATCTCACCAGTACTCGCATGGCGGCGCGTCTTGGGTCCTTCACAGGCTTCGAGGCTGATCGTCAGGCTACCATCAAGGTGCTCACGCAGCATCGCACCAAGGCCGATGAGATCTCACCGAGTCCTCTGGCGAATGAGCTCATCATGATGGCTCGCGAGATCTGGTCGCAGGTCGTGGACGCGGCAACCGAGTCGGGAGTGCGTAACTCTCAGGCTTCGGTGCTGGCTCCGACCGGCACCATCGGCTTCATGATGGACTGCGACACCACCGGCATCGAACCAGACTTCGCACTCGTCAAGGACAAGCAGCTGGTCGGCGGTGGCTCCATGTCAATCGTCAATCAGACGGTGCCGCGTGCCCTGCTGACGCTCGGCTACTCGCCTCATGCTGTCGAGGCCATCGTGGCACATCTCGAGCAGACGAAGTCCATCGTCGGCGCACCGGGCCTCAAGCCGGAGCATGTCGAGGTCTTCGCCACAGCTGTGGGTGAAAACTTCATCCACTACCAGGGGCATGTCCACATGATGGCGGCGGTCCAGCCGTTCCTGTCGGGTGCGATCTCGAAGACCGTCAACATGCCGGAAACGGTGACGGTCGAGGAGGTCGAGCAGCTCTATGTGGAGGCCTGGCGCCTGGGCTTGAAGGCCATCGCGATCTACCGTGACAACTGCAAGGTGGCGCAGCCCCTCGCATCGTCTGCTTCCAAGGAGGGTGAGCAGACGACGGAGCTGGCGACCAAGCATGAGCTGCCACGCAGCCGGCAGGCGCGCAACTACGAGTTTCGCGTGGCCGACGTGAAGGGCTTCGTCAACGTTGGCCTGTTCGAGAACGGTCAGCCGGCGGAGATCTTCTTCAACATCACCAAGCAGGGCTCGACGTTGTCCGGCATCATGGACAACTTCGGTATCGCCATCTCGCTGGGATTGCAGAAGGGCGTTCCGCTCGAGGCGTACGTGCGCAAGTACGTCGGCACGCAGTTCGAGCCGCGGGGTATGACCGATGATCCGGATGTGCGCATCGCCAACAGCTTGCTGGATTACATCTTCCGGCGATTGGCGCTCGACTTCCTGTCTGTCGAAACGCGGGAGCGTTTGCACATCTTCTCCACCGATGAGCGGGTGGCTCAGCAGGTGGCAGAGCCGGTGATGACGCCGACTGCGGCCACGCCGGCACCGGTGCAGGTCGTCATGAACGATCCGAATGCGCCCATGTGCGGTTCGTGTGGCACTCACATGCAGCGGGCGGGCAGTTGCTTTGTCTGCGCCACGTGCGGTACCACCAGCGGCTGTAGCTAGCCGTAAGCACTGTGCCCGGTATGTGTTCCTTCGTGGACGCATACCGGGCATTACTTTTTTGACTGGTATTTTCTCCGAGAATTCGGTATAATTCGGCGGTATCGCGAGATGCAATTATTGGGGCGTGGCCAAGTGGTAAGGCGCTTGATTCTGGCTCAAGAGACCGTAGGTTCGAATCCTACCGCCCCAGCCAAGTTATATTGATTGAATACTAAACTCGAGAACTTTATGACTTCAGCTGATCAGCAAGAAATTGACGCCCAAATCCGAGAACTCGCCGATTGGCGTGGCGAGAGATTACAATACATTCGCGAGCTCATCAAATCAGCTGATCCTGATGTAGTCGAAGAGGTCAAATGGCGCAAACCGTCGAATAATATGACTGGCGTACCGGTCTGGTCGCATCGTGGCATGATTTGTACTGGTGAAGTTTACAAGGATCATCTGAAACTGACGTTTCTCAAAGGTGGCCAGCTGCCTGATCCGACAGGCCTATTTACCTCTGGTGTTGCTGGTGGTGGCCGTCGAGCGATCGACATCTATGAAAATGACGCGATTTCTGACAAAGATTTCTCAGAGCTGATTCGATCGGCTGTCAAGCTGAATCTAGGTAAGTAGTCTAAAAAATATGGTATAATTACCTGGCTAATGCAGCGCCCACGGCGCTTTTTTATTTGATGCAGAAACCTGAATTCATCCGCAATATCGCCATCATCGCGCACGTCGATCATGGTAAGACCAGCCTGGTCGACGAGCTATTGAAGCAGTCCCAGGCGTTTCGGCATAATCAGGCCGAGATGAGCCAGACGCTGATCATGGATAGTGGTGATCAGGAGAAAGAACGCGGCATCACTATCACGGCGAAAATTACGGCGGTTCAGCATGGTGAGCACCGAATAAATATCATCGATACGCCTGGCCACGCCGATTTTAGTGGTGAGGTTGAGCGCACGCTTGGCATGGCTGATGGTTGCTTACTGGTCGTCGACGCGCAAGAGGGAGCTATGCCACAGACTAAGTTCGTCTTGCAACAAGCCCTAGCGCGCGGACTCAAACCGATCGTAGTCATTAATAAAATTGATAAATCGGCGTCGCGCATTGACGAAGTGGAGAATGAACTAGCGGATCTCTTTCTCGAGCTCGCAGTCCATGAAGATCAGCTGCATTATCCCGTGTATTACGCGATTGCGCGTGAGGGGAAGTCATGGGAAAAGCTGCCTGAAAACCTTGAGGGGCAGGCGGACCTGGAGCCGATCTTTCAGGCGATTATCAAGCAAGTGCCAGCCCCAGTAGTGGAGGTCGAGGCTCCGTTGCAAATGCTCGTCTCGGCACTGGCGTATGACAGCTACACTGGTAAGCACGCCATCGGCCGCATCACCCGTGGACGCGTGAAGGCCGGTGATCCAGTCATGGTTTGTAAGCGCGACGGCTCGCAGGTGCGCGCGAAAGTTGAGACGGTTTTCTTGAGCCAGGGGATTGATACGGTCGGTGTCGATGAGGCTGTGGCAGGTGATATCGCCCGATTGACCGGGCTCGGTGATGTTAAGATTGGTGAGACGGTAGCTGATGCGACGCATCCGGAAGCTCTGCCAGTGCTGGAGGTAGAAGCACCGACCTTGAAAATATATATTGGCCCGAACACGAGTCCATTTAAGGGTCAGGAAGGCCAGTTTGTGACTGGCCAACAGATTGGCGAGCGGTTACATCGAGAGCTTGAGACGAACATTGGTTTGCACGTCGAAGATACGGGGCTTGGCTATCTGGTCAGCGGTCGTGGTGAGCTGCATTTGAGCGTGCTGATCGAAGCAATGCGGCGCGAAGGCTTCGAGATGGAAGTCGGTCGACCGCAAGTTGTCACGCAAGAAGTTGATGGGCGAGTCGAAGAGCCGACTGAAGAATTGATTATCGAAGTCCCCGAAGAACATGTCGGGGTTGTGCAAATGGAGCTCGGCAAACGGCGGGCAGAGCTCAAAGAGCAGTTCGTCACGTCGAAGGGTGTGACCAAACTCGTCTATGAGCTGCCGACCCGAGTACTGATTGGTCTCCGCAATATATTGCTTACAGCAACCAAGGGCACGGTCATCATGAATTCGGTCATTATTGGCTATCAGCCAATCGGCGAGTCGCTGAAGCAACTGCGTAATGGGGTGCTCATCGCCTTTGAATCCGGTACAACGACGCCGTACGCCCTGCAAAGCGCCCAACAGCGGGGCGTGACCTTTATTGGTCCGGCTCAGAAGGTCTACGCTGGCCAGATTGTTGGCTTGAATTCGCGCGGTGATGATCTCGAAGTAAACGTCTGTAAGGAAAAGCACCTCACGAATATGCGTTCAAGTAGTAGTGATGGGGTGGTGCAGCTGACACCTGCGATAGAACTTAGTCTGGAAGAATGTCTCGACTTTATCGAGAATGATGAGCTCGTCGAAGTGACACCGAAAAGTTTGCGCTTGCGCAAGCGCGAGCTGGATGCGAATATCCGCAAAAAAGCTCAGAAGAAATGACCCCTATTGCTCTTTAAGGATACTAAAAAACCAGGGCATAGTCCTGGTTTTTTAGTGCTAGCAACAGGTGTTAGTTGCGGTAGCCACCGCCACTTGGGCGACGATCTTCACGCGGACGAGCTTCGCTGACCACAATGTTGCGACCGGCAACTTCCGTGCCGTTCAATGCGTCGATTGCTTTCTTGGCAGCCTCAGCGTCTTCCATCTCGACAAAGCCAAAGCCCTTCGATTGACCACTATCGCGGTCGGTGATGATGGTTGCGCTTGTCACGGTACCGTGAGCGGCAAACACTTCTTCTAATTCTTGTTCGGTCATGCGGTAGGCAAGGCCACCAACATACAGTTTCATTGACATTAAATCTAAAACCTTATTTATCGTTATTCTTTCTCAAGCTTTATAGTTCTAGCCGAGATTCACTTCTGCCACGTGGGCATTACTAGTCTGACGGTAGATCTTCGAAAACTTGCTCCCACTAGTGTACCAGCTAGGTTGCATTTTGGCCAATAGATGATATATGACGAGGAAAAGTTGTTATCTAGTCCAACTTATCGCCAGCAGCAACCT
>CAZDEK010000016.1:0-14022 GCA_964504625.1 uncultured Candidatus Saccharibacteria bacterium | reverse complement strand
TACCCATAGGCATAACCATTAACAACGAAGATTGGACGGAAGTTACTTGTAGCTGAACGGGTCGATGCTACCTGAACCGTATTAGCCACGGCTGGCTTAGGAGCTTCAGGCTTCACACCATCTGGGATGATGATCTTCTGACCTGCCGCCAAAGGCTTGCCCTCCAGCTGGTTATAGCTGTCTATTAGGTTGGCGCTGGCCTGATAACGGCTCGCGAGCTCTTCTAGCGTCTCATTTCCGGCAGCAGTGTAGAGGATACCATTGACCGGCAAAATGATGAGCTTGGTACCAGGTTTTAAGACGGCATCTGCATCGAGATTATTTGTCCAGAGAATAGTGTCTGAGGTGACACCAAACTTCTGAGCGATCGATGAGACGGTATCTCCAGAGGCAACAGTGTAATCGCTGATGGTGCGACCATTGAGGCCACTAGCGATCGGTGATCGCTTGGTAAGAAACGACTCCGAGGTCGTCGCGAGCTTGGCCTGGCTAGCCGCGTTCGTAGCTCGCTCTTTCACGTCCGCTGCAATCAGCGAACGACTCTGCTCAGCGAGTACAGCACCCGCAGCGAGCATCGTGGACTGATCTTCAGCTGCGGCACCAATACCGCGCGGCTTGGCCATCGAGACCGAATCAGCTTGAATTTTCCCGGCGCTGACGAGGAATATCGCACCAGCGGCGAGAAGGACGTGAGTGGCTATGCGCCATCCACCACCTGTTGAGATTGAGTTTTTCATGTGTGCTACTGTGCCGCTAAGCGACCAGAGGCTATCAGTTGCTTGCGTGTTCGCAAAAGCATTCTGCGTGTTGGTGTGAGAGTAAGTCTGCGCATTCCCGCCAGACACTGAAGGCACAGCCTTCAGGCTCGCTGGAACGCTCTGGCTTAATCTACGAATACAGCGCTCCATCGCTTGCAGCAGTTGGTACTATGACAGTTTGTGTATGCATATTACGTGTGCTGTTAACCAAGCGGTTTACTGTCAGCTCAATCGGTCTTCGCGGTTGCGAACTGAAGGACAATCGACCTCAGGTTATTATTTGCCTTCTTATCAGATCGCCTGACAGGAGTCTATGCAAGAGCAGTGAGGAAACTTACGGACCGGATGATGGATCATCCCTAGAAGACCAGCTCACTGACTTTCATAGAACTACGCCGCCTATACTAGCAAGGGGCCCAAGGCCTGTCAAATGCATTTTCTATCTGGTAACAGGCCCTCTTCCAGATCTATTTGAGATATTTTTCAATATTTGCCTCATGCTCAGCGAGAGTCTTAGCAAAATAGACTTTACCGGCTTTACCAACAAAGAAAAGGTTGTCGCTGGGCTCAGCAAATGTCACAGCTTCCATGGCATCAAGGCTTGGATTACAAATCGGTGTAGGCGGCAAGCCGGTATTTAAGTAAGTATTATATGGTGAGCGAATCCGCAAGTCGGCGGCAGTTGGCACCGTCTTGCCTGTAGCATAATTGATCGTTGGATCACTCTCGAGCCGCATGCCTGCCGCCAAGCGATTATAGAAAACAGCCGCTACACCCTCGCGGTCTTCACGGCTCGAAGCCTCTTTCTCCACCATTGAAGCCAGAATCAGGCGCTGATACGGCGTGAGCTTCTGGGCAGCTGGATTTGGTTTGCGCCCATTTAAAGCCTTAAGCGTCAGAAGCGGCACAGCATCTGAGTCAAACTTGGCAAACATCTTCTGAGCCAGTACCTCAAGCCCATCAGTTTTGAGAACAGTATAGCTCGCGGGAAACAACATGCCTTCTGGATTAGTCGAACCAGCCGGTGCCTGCAAAACAGCAAGCAGGCGCTTCTCATCTGGTTGACTAGTGGCTACAGTCGCAAAATTTTGGCCAGCGAAGTCAGTATCAGCTGCCAGTTGAGTCGAAATTTGCGCTACGGTTCGCCCTTCCGGGATTGTGATTTGACGCGATGCAAGCTTGCCGGCTGCGAGATAATCAATAATCTCAGTTGTCGACATCGAAGGCTTCAGTAAGTAGGGTCCTGGCTTGAGTTGACCATGAGCTGGGCCTATTCGAGCGTATAGTCGAAAGGCAAAAGGATCCCGTATCAACTGTTTCTCATTCAATAGCTGAGAGATGTCATCGATTGACATGCCTGGCTTGACCATCACCAGTACTGCCTCAGACGAGCCACCACGCGGCACATTGATCGAGTAGCTAAACCAAGCACTCACTATCACGAATATACCTATTAGCGCGAGCAGCAATAGAAAGCCCAGTTTGGCGGCGCGCTTACGATGATCGAAGCGATTAACCGTATGAATAGCATGGCCCGAATTCAGGTTCGGACGCTGAGGCCATGATCGATTAGCCACTACACCATGCTCCGCAGATAGTCTTCCAGTAAAATAGCGGCCGCCATAGCATCAAGTTTGGTCTTTGCCTCATCACGAGTCATAGGACCAAGTCTTTCGCGTGCTCGCTCGCTCGTTAAGAATTCATCATGCAGTAAAACATGCAAACCTGTAACGTCCGCCAGCTCACCAGCAAACTCGCGTGCCTTGCGCGTCTGAGCTGTGTCATGGCCATTAATATCCCGCGGTAAACCTACCACCACGGTATCAGCCTTGTGCTTCTGGGCAAGCACTTCGATGCGCGCCATCAATTCCTGATCAGCCGGTACTACCTCGAGTGGTTCGGCGTGAATAGTATCGGCTGGCTTAACCGCTAGACCCACCCGCACATCACCGGTATCCACACCGATCAGCGGCTGGGCCACCGCCAGCTCGACATGATCCCCCTGGCTCATTTCGAGACCTGAATCTTTACCTTTATATTAGAGGTCGTGCTTGGCATGTTTGGGAATAGCGGCCAGCCATCGACTGTCGCGCCACTTACATTCGGATACTGGCGAGCGATGTCAGAAACATCCTTCTTTGGCTTGCCGGCCACATCCTGTTTGAGTTTCTCCTCATCAATCGGCTGACCGATGTAGGCTACCGTCTTAATAGAATACGTATACGTCCCCTGACCTGCCTTGGTCTGGGTGTAGGTCGCTTGATCAAGGCCTGCGTCGAGGACCTTGGAGCCATTTGCCAAGTTGGTGCCGAGAGCTTTCTCTACCACTTTGGTGATGTCGTCTTTATTGGCGCTTAACACACTATATTTCGCCTTAACGGTAATCGTAGCGTTACTTGCCTCAGTGCCAACCGGCGGATTACTAGCCTGGCTAATCACGGTAGCTGTCAGCGTATCATCAAAGACTTTGGAGTTTTCGGGCGCTTTATCCTTGAGCTCACTTAACGCTGCCGACTTAGAGCTCTCGACCAGTGTCTTCACAGTATTATCGACGTCGGCTTGGCTCACCACGGTGATATTTTTCGTCACACCCCCTGAAGTCGTACCTGTTGCTGTCACCTTCACATAGTTTGCAAAAGAAAAGGTCGCACTGGAAAAATTAAAGCTATCACCATTCTCGGCAGCCGTGACCGCTACCGTCCCTGTACCTGGCTTTGAGCAATTTCCTCCACCGGAGAATTTTGCACCCGATACAGCAGCCGACGCATTTGTAGTAAAGCGCTTACCACCTGTAGTCACAACAGACCCAGCTGGAATGGTGAAGTCATCACTTTCAGAGCAGTTTGAAATGCTCAGATTGCCCGTCGCTTTCGAGCCAACGTCCTTTTGTCCTGAAGCCTGCACACTCTGCGTCAAATCTTTAGTAGTCTCAAGAGTTTTGGCTGGCACGTCGCTACCAGCTGGACTACTACTCAGTACAAAGCTCGTCGATACATCGCGTCGATCAGCCGTCGCTTGCACATTCACCGTGGCCGTTTGTACGAAGGCCTGCAAGAGCCACGCAAAGAGCAAAAAGCCAACTAGCCCCGCCCCGATCCAAATCCAGAGCTTGAAGCGATCATAATTCGGAACCTTCCCGCGGCCGCTCGACTTCCCAGTCTTCTTTTCTTTCTTCTTATTCGCTGTCTCCCGCGAACTACCTGCATCGTAGCGCTGCACCGGCACATCATTAACATCATCGTATTCATCATACTGCTCAGCTACTTTCTCGGCAGCAGCATCGCCTGCTTCGGCTTTCGCAGCCGCACCAAGCACGGCCGTTCCCGCCAGTGCCGCTGCTGTCGCTTTCGCCGCCTTCGGCTCTGGCTCCGGCTCAGGCACCTTCGCCTCAGCTTTCACATTCTTCGCCACTGGCAAACCAATCTTGCCAGCCAGGGCGGCGGCATGCTTGTCAGCGGTCACCAGCACGAGATCTTTTTTCGAACTCTCGACGGCCTTTTTCATGAGCTTGAGATTCACCACGCTCTGCAAGAGCGGCGAACGATTTGGCACGACGATCCTTACTTCATCGCCGTCAGCCGCCTTCAGCTTCTCGATCGCTTCGGTGATCTCGGCATCATGCTCGAGATAAATAATGCTTTTTTCGGGGGTGTCTGCCATAAGAGTATTCAGGTTTTAGTATACCCTACCCGAGAGCCTAGCAAAACCGCCTGAGTAAAAGATGAAGGCCCGCTACCCCGAAAGGTGCGGACCTTATTTGTTCGTATCGGCTAGGATGCCGAAGGAGTCTTTTCAGACTCGGCCTGGAGCTGCGGCTCTTTCGTCCTCATGAGCTTGCTTGCCCGGGTGTAACTGTTGATACAGCCGAGTGCGAACATAATGAAGACAAACAGGAGATAGTACTCTCTCATCATCACTAGACGAGCGACGGAGATGCCAGCACCTGCTCCGGCTGCAATAGCCAGGCACCAGGTTGCCACGTTGCCATGGTTGTAGTGCGCCGATTCAAGCCAAGCCATCACCATGCAGATACCGAAGATGATGAGCCCGAACAGAACAGTGACCTGATCTGACATTGGATTTCCGATCTGTTGAAGAACTGAAACGAACTTGATTATTATAACTTAAAGCTTATGCTTTGTCAAGCATATTTGCATCACTATCAGATAGAGAGCGTGCGGCTCAGCCGCTGAAGGATTTGCTCGCCAGCCGGTTCAGAACCAACGATATCGAGAGCGAGATTCGCCAGTCCCATCGGCGTGATGTCCTGGGGACTCGTCAACCGGCCAGTGTGGTCCACTACCCGGTTCACATCAGCCGGCGAGACAAAATCGATCTTTGGCTTTCTCGCAAATGGCAGGTCCTTCCACCAGTCGGTCATGAGAGCTTCTTTGATCTCCGGCAGGGCCGAGCCACCACCACAGAGCAAGATACGATTCGGTAGGTGATCGAGCTCATCAAAATCTCCGAGCGAGATCTCCACGCCCGAGAGCCAAACCTCAACGTCGCGGGCCAGGGCTTCAGCCACTTCCTTCTCGGCCGCGCGATCGAGCCTACCAGCCGAATGATCGAGCTTCATTGCCTCAGCATCCTCGAAGCTGACGCCCAAGCTCTGCCCGATGCGCTTGGTAAAGCTACGCCCACCAATCGCAAACATCTTCGTGCCGACCACGCCGCCGTTATTCACGAGCGCAATGTCGGACGTACCGCCACCGATATCAATGAAGATGGCCGAAAACTCGGTCGAATCATCAGCGCCGACACTCTTGGCGACCGCAAACGGTTCAGCCGCGATGTTCACAAGATTTAGATCAAGGTCACGCGCCACGGATTGCAGGGCACCCAGGTGCACCATAGGTGCGAAGGCGGTAAAAACCGCGATCGACACGTCTCGCCCCTGGAACCCGATCGGATTTGTGACGCGATAGCCGTCTATTTCGACGTCGACCACGGCCGCATTGACGAGCTTAACCTGGATATCATCCGTGCTCGTTTCCCAGGTCAGCTGCTCACGAACCTTTTCAAACGCCGTACGTTGGACGCGCTCGATGATATCGCGCAGCTCAACCATATCAATCTGCACTTCTGGCCGCGCCCGCCGATAGCTCACCGTCGTACTCATCCCCTTCACCAGTTCACCGGCGATACCAATGACTGTGTTGCGCGCGACCACGCCGGCCATGCGTTCAGCTTCCCGTAGGGCCTTGTCACAGTTATCAACCACCCCCGCGATGTCGGTAACCGCACCATTGGCCATATCAGTCAGTCGTTGGTGTTGACGAGCTGCACCAATAATCTCGACCTGGTCACCCTTGACTTCTCCGATGAGTGCTTTTACATACTCCGTACCAATATCGAGCGAAACGATATACGGATCATGAGCCGCCTGGGAGGATTTTTTACCTCGACCAGGCAGTTTGGGGATTTTCGGAAGCTTGAGCGCCATACGCCTTCATTCTACCAGATTTTCACGACTAGCCTTGCGCATTCGTCCAGATCTGTGTAGCGTTAATCGCGGTACCTTGAACTTCTCTCCGGAGGAAGCATCATGGAACACAATCTGTCCCGCCCCATCTACGAAGCTGGAGACCCTCGAGTCGTCCGCCTGTCGAAGGCCTGCCTCTGGTACATAGTCTTGCCACTTGGTTGGCTACTCGTCCAGGTAAAGCAAGCCTGGCCGCGCACGCAGCGCTTCATCGATCAAGTCCCCAACGCCATGAGCGTATTGCGGATTCCGGCTTCGCCGGTAGTGATCTGGGAGCTGTCTCGAGCCGTCATCGACAATCGTACTTCCACCGCTTGGTGGTGGTTCGGTGGCCTGATCGGTCTGGTGTTGCTCGATGGACTCGACGGACCACTGGCCCGCCAGCTCGATGCCACATCAAAGTTCGGCAAAGTCATCGATCCAGCAGCCGATAAAGTTCTAGCCGCCTGCCTCGCTCTGAGCTATGGCTATCTCGTGTGGCGCTTCCAGGGCGTGGCGGTCTTCGGCTTCGTCGCCTTCTTCATCGGCTGGGTTATCCACGTCGAGATCAAGATCGTGCAAGTTGCTGCCGATACCGGCAAAGTTCTGCGCGTTTTGCCAGAAGCCGATATACCGGGCGCCAATGTGAACGGCAAGATCAAGTTCACACTCGAGGCCGTGGGCTTCATCGCAGCCTTTGCCATGATGATCGCCGATCCGACCAATAAGTTTGGTGGCTATTTCCTTGCAGCAACCATGATGGTCGCTCGGCTCTACGCCGACCGCTCGCTCGGCCGACACCGCGCTGAGCTCACAAGCTTTAAGCAGCAAGCGTCAGCGCAAGGCATCATCTTTGGCGACTTCGGCGAAGATGCAGCCTAATTCCAACATTCTCAAACCCCAGGGAGAACCATGAAACAGACTTTCAGTCAGTGTTCAGCCAAAGCGCTCGAGGTTGGTCACGAGGTGAGCTTCGCTGATGGTTCGAATCGCACCATCGCGAAGCTCAGCGACTACACCGAGAGCCCCTATAGCCTGATGCGTCCCGGCCGACTGGCCGAGTTCGTAGATGGCGGTCAGCACATCTTCCCGCCCACTCAGCAAGTATGGCGGCGTTGGCACGAGGACTTCATTCCGACAGCTGCAACCGAGCTGGTCGATGTGCCCGATGCGTGCGATGAGCCGGAGGATCTCATGCCAACAGGTTGAGTCTCTCACCCTACCCCCGCTTGCAAGCTTGCAAGCGGGGGTGCACTTTTTATTGATAATTATTACTTTTGATTATATAATTTCGGCTTGTAACTTGTACCTTCCATCCGTAAGGAGCGACATGTTCGCTTTCGAATTTGCCATCGCTGGTGGTCAGATCGCCTGGCTCGTGTTTGTCATCGGTATCAGCATCCTCGCCGGCTTCATCTATTATGCCGCACCGCAAGTGCCAGTAAGTACGAAAAGTGAAGCGATAGGCGTAGCGGTTGTGGTACTGCTTGTCGGCCTCATATGGGTCGGCTTCGTAATGGATCAACGCGGCACTGCTCTGGCCGTCGAGCGCGACTTGCACAAACAAGGTTTCGTGGTGGATTCGGTAAATAGCTACAGCGAAACCGCCGTCATCAAAACGCCAGATTACTCACTGATCGAATATCAGTACAAATACGATGATGCGCGTGACCGTAACTACCTCGTGAAAAAGTCAGCTCACGTGATCGTAAATGGTCCAGCAATCACACGCGCCCAACTCACCAGGTCCGAGCTCAAGCCGAAGGAGCCACGATGAGCCAGGCACTCAAGCCGCTCTACTACCGCTTGATCAAGGAGCTCAAACCCGGCGACATCGTCAATCCACAAGGTGACAGTGTAGTCGAAGTGGACGCAAGCCATCGACGCGACGGCCTCGTTCCCGTACGACTCTCGAACACCCAGGTCTTACTGCTTGACTATGAGAAGGGCATGTTGCCAATCTATGGCAATATTCACAAGGCCTCCCCATCCTCAGCATCCTAAGATGCTTCTTTCATCCCCGCACTTCGGTGCGGGGATTCTCTTTTCACCATCATTAGCGTTGACTTATCTTGACATAAAATGTATGAATGAATGAGCGTACCTCATAGGGAGGGGTACCTTACCAAAGGGGCAGCGATGGGTTTCACCGAAATCCACCGACGACAACTGCAGACACCAGAGATGATGGCGGCAGCGATGAGCCAGTGGGAGGACGTCCGCAAGCTGTGGGTCAGTGAGCTCGAGGTCGCCTACCCGGAGCCAGAGGAACGTCAGCTCTTTGGAGGCGACGAATTCATGCCAGTACTTGAGCGCCTTGAGTACTGCGAGGTGAATGGCGCCGCCACCCTGAACGACTCGATCGTACGCCTGGATGAGCTCTACCTCAAGTACAGCTGGAGCTTGGCCACCGGCAAGCACTTCTGGAAGCTGCAGTACCTAGACTGGTCGGCCGAGGGCTCACCTCAGCTGTATGTCTTCATCGTGTCACAAGGCGAGGAGCAGTACGGCATCGATGGCGCACAATTTCGCACGAAGCTGGATCTCTTCTTCAGACTGAAAGGCTTCAGCCGCACACCTGAGGCAGGCATCCGCTACGCACTTGGGCTAAGGCCACAGGTATGAGAAGTCTGGAAGATGATCTCTCCTCACGAATTCACCCTGACAGTGATGGAGGACGCCGCGCTTGACACCTACCTTACCTCGGTGATGCATTCGAGAATCCACCAGCGTTCGCTCATGTAATCAGCGAGACAACTCGCCCTGGAACAAGCCGTGCAATAACGAGCGCTGCGCCAGAGAGCTGAGCAACCCCCAGGGTGCCTGTTTCATACAGGCACCCTTAACTTATGTATCCAAGTACCGCTTTACTCCGCGGTTATCAAATGCGTTGTAATAAACATATTGCCCGTAAGGGAATTTCGTCATTGAAAAATTTCGCTACCCTTTCCTGAGTCCCACATGATCGGCATACTAGAGACAGCACCTTAGAAAAGTGAGGCATGATGAATTATCTGTCACTCGAGACACTAATTGGGCAAATCCAGCAGCCCGAACGCGATCGAGTTGAAGCCATACTCCTTGTCCATCGACCAGCCTTTGAGCTAGCGGCTGGTTCGTCCAGTAAGCACCAAGCCTGGTGGGGCGGCTACCTGGATCACGTCGCCGAGGTCATGAACCTAGCTGTCGTACTCTACGACACCCTTTCATCCACCGGACGACTCGTGCCCTTCACACTGTCAGATGCCCTGCTCGTGCTCTTCTTGCATGATTTGGAAAAGGGATTCCTCTACAATGGCGAAGATAGAGCGCCGATTTCCAAAGCCGAGCGTAAGGCCATGCGGGAAGACATCATGCGTCAATTCGATATCGAATTGACAGAGTCTCAAGCCAATGCGTTGTGCTACGTCGAAGGCGAAGGTGACGACTATGATCCAGAGCGTCGCATGATGAATGAGCTAGCAGCCTTTTGTCATAGTTGCGATGTACTGTCAGCGCGCTTATGGCATGATTACCCACTGGCCTTCAATGACCCATGGCATGGCGCTCAGCAGCATCAGTACAAGGGCTGCACACGCTGCGCAAAATGCGGCTGGATTGGCAAACCGCAAGATCTTGCAATCCATACTGAACGGACAGGTAGAGGCCACTGGTATGAATACCGTATCGTCAAATGCCCGCGTTGTTCATATGAGTTGAGCCGAGTCGAATCTGATGCGTATTACAACTACCCCGGCTAGCTTACACCCCCGCGATATCGCGGGGGTATTTTTATTCCAAGACTGCCTTTATACGTCGCACGCCCGCCGAGGAGCTTTCTTCTTTCGTGATGCGAAAATGGCCGAGCTCGCCCGTCCGCGGCACGTGCGGGCCACCACAGATCTCGCGACTATACCAATCACCGTCGTTATCGCCAACAGTATAGACCTTTACAATAGCAGGGTATTTCTCGCCAAAAGCACCCAGCGCACCAGCCGCAAAGGCCTCATCCTTGCCCATCTCGACGAAGCTCACCGGCAAGTCACGAGCAATCACGTCATTCACGATCCGCTCTACTTCAGCGATTTGCTCGGGTGTCATCTTATCATGGTGCGAAAAGTCGAAGCGCAGTCTCTCCGGTGTAATATTACTCCCCCGCTGCATCACGTGATCACCAAGGACATTACGCAGTGCCCGATACATGAGGTGCGTGGCAGTGTGATACGCTACTGTCCTGGCCGAATGATCTGCCAGACCGCCCTTAAATTGCCCAGCTGTGGCGGTACGCGAACGTTCCTTTTGCTCATCAAGTAGTCGTTCATACTCAGAACGCCAATTCTTATCGACCGGCACGCCTTCTTTCTCGGCTTCTTCGAGGCTCAGCTCGGCTGGAAAACCATAGGTGTCCGAGAGCTGAAAGATGAGCTTGCCCGTCAACGGCAGGCGCTTTCCGGTTGGTACCGGTGGCCGTTGCGTGAAATCAAGCTCACTGGTACGCTTGGCAAACTCGCGCAAACCCCGCTCGAGCGTCTTACGAAACTGATCTTCCTCGGCGGTGAGTGCAGCCAGCACTTCTTCAAACTGCTCTACGACTTCTGGATAATCTTCTTTGTAAATATCCACGACAACTGGCACAGTGGCCGCCATGAGTCCGGAATCAATGCCCAGCTCGAGACCACGCCGAATCGCTCGGCGAGCCATCCGCCGCAGCACATACCCCTGCGCGGTATTACTCGGCCGCACACCATCAACTGCCATAAATGTCACGCTGCGTAAATGATCAGCGATCACCCGCATAGCTGGCTTGGCAGCCCCATACGACGTACCGGTCATTTGAGTCAGTTGCTCGATAATTGGCCAGAGCAAATCAGTGCGGAAGACGTCCGGATCGCCATTGACCGCGGCTGCCATACGCTCGAGACCTCCACCGAAATCAATATTCTTATGTCGCAGGGGCTCAAAGCCCGTTTCAGTCTTGATCCACTGCATGAAAACGTTATTGCCAATCTCCATAAAACGGCCCGAATCGCTTGCCGGATGCGGCGCACCGAAGCTAGGGTCATGATGCTCGTCGCCGAAATCATAAAACATCTCACTATCTGGACCACCTGGTTCACCCACCGGCATCTGGTCAGGTACACCCGCCCGACTCCACCAGTTCTCGTGGGCATCGTAGTAGAAAATTCGCCCGCCCTGCATACCGTCACGATCCCCATTTTCAGCCGCACCGATATGAACTATCTTCGCCTCAATACCAGCCGCTTCGAACAGCGACTGCCACAGCCGGGCTGCATCTTCATCTCGCGGAATGCCGAGCGCTTCATCGCCGGCAAAGCAACTCACATACAAACGATTTGGATCCAAGCCAAGCTCACCCGTCAAGAACTCCCACATCCAGCGAATTTGCTGCTCCTTAAAGTAATCACCCAGCGACCAATTCCCCAGCATCTCAAAAAAGGTCGTGTGGCGATTATCACCCACATCATCGATGTCTTGGGCGCGCACACAGGTCTGTGAATCAGTCAGCCGCGTACCTTCGGGATGCGGTTCGCCCAAGAGATACGGCACCATCGGTTGCATGCCAGAGCCCGTGAAGAGGGTCGTCGGATCACCTTCGGGCACAATCAAAGCCCGCGGCACAATGACGTGTCCATTGCGCTGCATAAATTCTAGGTATTTTCGGCGGATATCTCGCGCTTTCATATCTGGGAATTATACCTGAAGAGCCATAGTTTGGGTAGAAATAAATATTGACAAATTACTTTTGTTATGATACTATAGTGTGTATTCGCGACCGCGGATATCGACCTGACACCAGGAGTACCTACCATGAAGACCAGAAGCCTGATCGGCCTCGTCGTCGCCCTGCTGGCCGTCATGGCCATCACGATCTTCGTCGGCTCCTCCGCCGGTGCAACGGGTCACCCGACCTATCCGCACCCCGACTGTGAAGATCACCTGTACGGCAACGAGTACTGCGACACGACCACCACGGTCGCGCCCAGCACCACCGTACCGGAGACCACCGAGGTCACCACGACCACACTGCCGGAGACCACCACGGTTCCGACAACCGTGCCGGAGACCCCGAGCACGACCCTGCCGGGGACCTACATCGGCGACTTCGCCTACATCGAGCGGACACCGCCGGTGGAAATCGGCACTGCCGCAACGACGGTCAAGCCGGCTGAGCCGAGCAAGATCGCCTTCACCGGCTAGCTCATTCGACCGCCCACAAACAACGGGCGCCTATACCAGGCGCCCGTTCATCTTTTATGCACACACACTTTCTTACTTAATGTCGGCTGGGATACCGTAGATAGTTCTTTCAGTAGTATCGATCAGCTTCTGTTCACCTGCATAGGTGTTAGTCGTAATAACGACCCAGCTACTATTCACCTTCTTCAGCACATAGGTAGTACCACCCGGATCTTTTTTCGTAGTGACGCGGATCGTTGCAAAGTTTTTATCAGTTGCGTCAATCGTTGGCGTGGCATATTGCGCTGTGCTTGCATCAAAATCGGTTGCTGCTGGTGCGTATACTTTCACTGCTGCTACAATCGCCTCACTATCGGACTTTGGCGTCACGCTCGGGCTCGGACTGGTTGAAGCCGCAGCTTTCAGATCTTTGACTTGTTGCTCCAGCTCAGTCACCTTTTTATCAGCTTGACTATTGATGTAACCTTGAATCTCTTGGCGCTGCTGCCACCAGAGATAACCAAACGTTCCGGCCACTCCAAGCAAGATGAGTATGAGTAAGACCACTAGCACCGTCTTCCCACGCCTCGGCTTGCCGACATTGCTTGCTGGCGCACCAAGTGGCGTCGATCCACTACCAGCCGTATGTGAAGGCATGGGTGGAGCAGGTGGCGTGTTGGTTTCAAGTGGCTTGACCGGATCAACTGGTCGACTCATCGGCTCTGGGGTATTAGGTTCCATTACTTAGACTCCTGTAAGCTTTTTAGCATATCCTGGACGGCCGTCTTGCCACTTGTCAGTGCGGTTTGCACGGACTTATCAGTCGAGCAAGGTGCCTGAGATGAGGTATACACGTAGTAGGTGTCACCAACTTTGTAGATAGTTTCAGAATCAGGCTTCACATCGGCAAACGTCTTCTCTCCATTCTTTGCTAGTGCCGTGGGGACAGTTTGCTCGGCCGTATAGGCAGTAATACTGCCTAGCGCTGCCTTATCGGCAGTACACTTTGGTGCCGCAGTCGGGCTGGCTTTGACTTCGGCCAAGATTACTTCAGTCGAAGAGAAATTGATCACATCATGGGCCACCTTCTGAGTATCAACAATCTGCCGATAGTCGTAGGTAACTACTTTGGTGGTGTCAGTCATGTCATAGGTCAGTTTCACTTCTGGCATAACACGCGTTTTCATAACTGTTGTCGTAGTTGTACCCTTACTCTGTCCTGCAAGCTGCTGATTGGCAGCTGTCAGTTCTTCATTTTTCTTCTGCAGGTCAGCTTGTGTCGACTTACCTGACCACCAGAGGTAGCCAAAAGCACCTGCCGCGACGAGCACAATCACCAACAGCGCGATGAGAATCCCTTTGCCGCCGCCTCTTGGCTCTGGCGCACCGATTGGTACTCCAGACGTGTGACTGGGTGGTGGGGCGTCAAAGTCTTCGTCGGCCGCCCCGTCAATCACCTTAGCAGGTGGCTCATCGATTACTTTAGCCTTGGTAGTCTTCGGGGCCTCAGACTTCACGGTAACCTTTTGGGCCTTTGCGTCGTCCTCACGGCTCAGCTCTTCAGCAAACTCAGCCATAGTCTTCTTCTCTTCTTTGCTATTGCCCAGCTTAATCTCATCATTT
>CAZDEK010000015.1:0-14224 GCA_964504625.1 uncultured Candidatus Saccharibacteria bacterium | reverse complement strand
AGTAGAGTGCGACATTGTTATAGTCTTGTGCTTTTACACTGGCCTTCACCTTGTAATCCTTATCAACCCCAATATCTACAATTGTCACCCCATCTGGCTTGGCATTGTTGAGATAACCAAAGAGCTGCGAGATAAGAATACGATTCTTGTTTAGGCTATCTGATTCTTGCAACGCAGCATTAAACCAAGCAATGTCCTGCTGATCAGCTTGTTTCGCAGCTAGATTTTGCTTCAACTCATCAATCTTATTTTTATTTGCTGCGTATTGGATATTACGAGCCGCCAAAAGCAGCAACAAGACTACAAGAATCGTGCCTACACTGGAGCAAACTATAATCAAAATAATCGTTACCAAGCGACGCGTCTGCTTCGCCTTAATGGTTAACATTCTAGCTTCTGGAAGAAGGTTTATACGTACTGACATATTTCTATACCATATTCCTCAGAGCTAGCCCAACCGCAGTAGAGTAACCTAACGCCATTCCACCGAGCCGATCAGAGAATTCTTTAGCATAACTGATGCGCTGCCATGGGTTACCCATCTCTACAGGTAATCCAATGGCATTTGCAAGAAAGACCGGCATTTCAGGAATCGCCGCTGCACCTCCTGTAATAACTACTTTTTCAACCTTACGGGACGGCACGCCGGTCTCCTTCGCTCGATTTGAGTAAAAGAAATCGATTGAGCGCTTTATTTCTTCAACGACATTATCGAGTAGCGGCTTCATGGCACGATATACTTGACCTTCAAGCTTAGTTTGCGTGAGACCAAACTTGCGCACAAACTGCTCAGCCTGAGCCTCGTCCAAGCCTAAGTTCTGAGCGGTTACTCGCACCAAAGATTTGGCACCGACATTAATCGAACGAATCAGACCAGTCACACCTTGCGAGACAAGTCCTATGTCTGTCGACATGGACGCAAATTCAACAATAATAACGTCTATATCGGCTGTCGCGACCATTGATCGAGATTGAGCAATGGCATTCACATCTAGTGCCATAAGCTCGAGGCCTGCTTGTTGAAAGATATTTAAATACTTATTTGCAATATTCGTTGGAGTAGCTACTAAAAGGACATCAATTTCTGTCGCATTTTTATCATTCGTTAATCGAAAGAAATCAAGCTTCACTTGATCGAGCGGCATGGGCACATACTTGTCAGCCTGAAAACGAATCGAGTGCGCTATTTCTTGGTCTGACATCTGTGGCATCGTGATAATACTGGCAAACACCTTACTTGCCGGCAAACCGCCTACTGCATTTTTTGTACTAACCCGAGCATCGGTCACGAGTTTCTTTAATACCTCGGCAACTCGCTGTTGATCTGCGGGTGAATCGGATGACATCAACCCAAATGGCAATTCAATATCGCCATAGGTAACTAATGTAGGCTTATCGTGAATGAGCTTCAATTCGACAAGGCGGATACCTGAGTTGCCCAGATCAACACCGAAATAATGTTCGTCTTCAATGAATAAATCCATATAGGTTAGTTTAGCATAAGTTTTTTCTTACGTGTATTGATTTAGCGACCTAGAATCTAGGCTTGGCATTCTGGATGACGTACTTCGGACGTGAGTAACTGTCAGTGGCTATATTCTCGAAGCCAGCAGGCGGTAAGACAGTCGATATCCCTGAGCCAATAAAGTCCTCGGCTGGGCCACCAAAGTAATTACTTTGAGGATAACCATTGATGCGCAAATAATTCTGCTCTTGGCTATTTAGGGTGTAATTGCCCGGCGCATCAAAATCCACTCTCTTACCAGTATCAGGGTCAACACATGAGACTGCGACGAGCGGGTCAGTTGCCGTATTGCAGAACTTCCTCAAACTAATTGGTGAAGGTCCCGACTGGAAGACTTTTTTATTTGGAGAGTTCTGGGCAAGCGAAGTAATATTTATGGGCGTCAAATAATTTAGCCCAGTGTAAATCTTGGCGGTTACAGATGCTCCGAATGCAAAGTTACTGACCATGCGAGTAAAGTCGAGGTAGTTACGACCAAGTGTAAAGCCTGAGGCGGCAACTGAACCTCTTATAGTGAGTGCATTCGAGCATTTTGCGGCCGTAGGATTATCTTGAGCTGGAGGTAATTTAGCCAGCGGATCAGTTGATGTGGGCGAAATATTTTGCGGGTAAAGCTTCAATGTGCCTGTACTCCCACCTACATCATTTCCTGTATTCGTGTCTATCCCCCCAGTCAGTGCATAGCTCTGACATGTAATTAAACGACCGGTAGCAAACATGTGAGCTTGAATGTCAGTAACCTTGTCATCAATCGTAATATTGCCGTTCACCATAATACCAAGATTCGGTAGCTTATTGAGGGCTGCGATATCAATTACTCTAGGCTCATTCGGATTACCCGTAGTCTCTTGTTTAAAGTCAAAGGTCTGACCTACCGAAAAATCATTGCGAATATTGCTCTTAATGATAAGGTCACCATTTACCACCAAGGTCGCACGACCGGCACCAATAGTTATGGCTTTCGGATTATCTGCGTTATCCAGCTCACCTAACTGATATTTACCATCTGCGTTTTTGTATTGCATCTGGTATAGGGTCGGACAAGGTCGTGAGTACGTCTGCGTAGGAGGTAGGTTAGGATCATTATTCTGAATATTGACTAACTTGAGGGCTCCATTTGCATATCTTCCGAACCACGAGCCATTATCAGTTCCATTAGCTTCAAACATCGGCTTATCAATAATCAGTGAATGACTATCCACCGGCCGGGCTGGTATGCCGAGACCTGGTTGAGCTGGCGCCCATGATCGATAGTATTTTGCAAGTGGGTTCAGTTCATCTGGGCCATCTTTATCGGCGGTTGTGCCCGAATCATCGCATTGACCATTATTGAGAAAACTATTTGCGGCCGAATTAAAGATAATATTGTCCTGATTATCGGCGGTTGCAAAATCATCCTTTATACCCTTCTCCAGATTAAACGCAGCAGCATCAAAGGCGTCACAGTTCCTTGAAAAGAGACTAATTTGAGATGTGGAAACTGTATTGGTGCCGAGCGTATACCAATTAGATGAACAGAAGTTATTATTGCCATTCAAGGCCGCAGCGATAACGTTTTGAGCGTGCTGATTGATCGAAGCAACTTTCGGAAACTGCCCTGGGTTAAGATCATATAGTGTCTTAGTTGAGTCAAACCAGCCAAGTCCATTATTACTGTTTGGATTCACGGTGGGAGTATCGTTATTCTGTGCCTTATAGGTGCCACGCGCTTTTTCAGGTTGGTTCTGAATAATACCTAACGCCGAAACGTCACCATTCTGAACACGCAGCCATGGCGCAAAGTTACCCCGGATGCGCACTTGAGTCGAGCACTCGATGCTAGGCGGATCGCCACCTTCGAGACCAAATCTTTGCCCATCTCGATACATTGCAAAGCTCAAAGTCGAGCCATCTACCGCCCCTTGTGGTGCCTTGACCTTAAACGTAAATGTCACGGTATCTTGACCGGCGCTCAGGTAGGTAGGCTGCACATAGTTAGCGCTTGATGATGATCCAGGTGTGTTGTTGGCATTATCGAGACTCATCCTAGAGAACTGCCAACCATAATCGCCATAATCTGTACTCAATCGCATACCAGCCCCCGCACCTAGCTGGTGCTTAGTGTCGACTGCAATCGGACCAGTTTTCTCAGCTGCATTACCTGTTATTTTCTGCTGCCACCAATATGATTGGCCGGTATTTTTCATCGTTACCGTGACATTGAGCGTAGAGCCAGAATCGAGAACAGTAAAATTATCAGTCGCAGCCTTAAATGCACCCACGTCACAGGTCGCTTGATTTTGACAGCGATAGGTATAATTGCCAGTTGATGGATCGGGCTTAACCGCATCTGAATATCTTATATGTGGATTGACCGGATCATACTTACGCGCCTGACCTGACGTCGTCACACTTTCGCGCGTTGGCGATTGCAAATCACCATCTTCATATATCGACCAGAATTTCAGACGATGAGCCAAGCCATCTTTCCAAACAGTTGCGTTACCAGTATCAGAAGGGGCATAAAATTGACGTGTTGGGATATTGAAAACCGCAGGTACACCTTGACGCGAAGTTGCCTCAACTCTAGTTCCATCAGGATTTCGCACCTCCTTATCATCAAGCGTAATGTATGTCCTGACATTACGGCCTGGGTCTGGGCTATAGACGATATTTGCAGTAATCTTCTCGCAGGAAATATCTACGTTCGTTATCTCGGGACGAGGTGTCCACATGAAGTTAGCTTCGGCGTAACCGTTTTTAAGATTAACGTTTAGTGTCCTATCTTCAGTATAGTAAGAGTAATCTTGGCTATTCGGATTCTGAGCCTGTGGGGGTGGATCCACCCAATAGCCAGTACACCAAATAAGGAAGAACCCACCCACACAATACGCCGGTGGATCATTAATAAAGAAGTTCTTCTTAATACCCAGGAGTGGAATGTCGATCGGACTCCCATATTGCTGCAACTGATTAGTGTTTGGCGTTGCCGAAATACCATTGATCCCTTCCTGTGGGCTGCCGAAGTCATTTCGACAGTTACCATACCAACGCAATTCGCCCGGCAAATAATCGTCTTTGTTAGCATATGCTGGAGCATCTGATGGGCCAAAAGCAAAGTTGATCGGGCAATAACCGAACAGCACTCGCTTCGACTTGGTGTCTGAGCAATTTGACGAGCCATCATCACAATTACTCGTCCGTACCGAATATGATAGATCGCCCCAACTTGTCTTGCTTGGAAAAGAATTATTATTGTATTGAATGACATAGTTACCAGGATATAGATTGTCAAAAATTGCCAAGTTCTCCGACTGGGCAGTCGCATCGTCCACGGCATTCGCTGGACCGATGAGTCTTTTTCCTGGCTTTATCCAGTCGCTTGCACCAGCACTACAAGAATTTGGTGAGCCCGCACTACAATTACCTGTCGTTTGATTGTGGGAGCCCGCAACTGAATACCCATATCCCGGCAAAGTCGGCACATAGTTCCGACTGACAGGACCGGTTGGTTGCAATACATTGCGTACTGCTCGGAATTCTACATTGCGACACAGTTCTTGATATTTATAATCACTCGTATTCGCGATCGAACACGGATTAAGATTTGTTTTATAGCCGACGTCCGGTCCTTCACGATTAATCAGAGACCGAGCCTGATATTTCACTGGTGCTGGCTTAAAATAGAAAGCAATGTAGAGTTCATTTTGATTCCATAGTGCGGGGTCAATCGTACGGCCATTGAAAGTTGGCTTAAGACCACTTGTATTAATCTGCAACTCTAATGACTGCTGACCATTATTCTGTGTAATGATTCTGGCCATAGTACCATTGCTTTGATCTTGCGCACCCGGTGCTTGTGATATGTCATTACCGGCACCAACATCGCAAGTTGGTTGATTCCAAGCCTGACCAATACAGTACGAATAGCCTCGTATCTGCCATCCTGCCGGCGCGTCAGCACGTAAGGTTTGCGTTCCACCGTTGTAGAGAAGCTGTGTCCAATTCCATCCCCCACCATCATTCGATAATACTGTCGAATTATTGAGTGTAATCTTCCCATATGTGAGGTCTTGGGTGTCACTGTTACCGTTAGCAAAGGTGCCGGGCGCTCGTTTGACCACTCGCAGCTGGAATGGTACCTGTTCAAGGATAAAGTACACCGGCCGCCAGCTACTCGCACTTAGCGAAATATTGATCTGCGACGACGCACCGCCTGCAGATACATTATTGAAGCAGTCGGCCGGATTGGTATTCTCTGGACAGGATACGGTACCTGCTACTCGATATCCAGCTGGAAGTGTGCCGATATTCGCACGATAGCCAGCCGCAGCTGGATTGCCAACTGTACTATTCGCATAGAGATTCCCTAGTGAATAAATTCCACCATTACCGCGATTCGGCGTAGTAGTATTTGTTACTGTTGAATTATACGAATTTACTAATCCATTGGGCAGATTGAAGTTTCGCGTAGTTGTGATCGCGGCTGGATTGTCACAAAGGTACGATAGAGTACCAGATACTGTACAAGGGTTCTTGAGTTTGCCGTCTACAGGATCCCTGACTAAGATGCCGGTTTGGATGGTTGATGGCTTGGGTTCATATAAGAAATCAATATTGACATTGCTATTTGCAGGAGCGCTTCCTCCTGGGATACCGAATGCGGCAGGCGTACCGTACTGAGTTCCATTGTATCGAAATCCAGTTGCCACCCATTCATTCGTATTGCTCGCAACAATGCCATGGGTATCAGATACTGTGAGGCCATTTATTGCATAGCCCTGGGCGTTTGATGATGCTCCAGTGGCTGTATCCTGTACGACAGCGGAAGAATAACCCCCATCCCATGGGCGTAAATACCGGTCATACTTTGCACCTGAGACATTATAGGTAGGTGGTGGAGGCGGAGCGCTCCTTTTGAAGAACACTGAAATCGTATATCCTCGAGCCCCATTAGCCACGCCATGATACAACCAGTCAGGGATTCTGAAGTGATCAGTAGTTTCACCAGGATTAGTACTAGTACCCGTCCACGCTTGAGTCTGGGTATCATTATCTACTGCGACATAAAACTGAGATGCATTCGTATAGTCAAGTGGCTGGTATCCTTCAGGGGGATTAAAGACATAACGCCAGGCTGTATAGCAAGAAAGGCTATAATCCCACTGTTGAAATCGGTATGGATAATGTATCAATGCTAGCTGCCCTAAGTTGGTATACCCCGAATACATCACACCAAGAAAGCCGTTCCAGTTACCCGGCCACGGATCTAAGCACGTGTTCGATGTCATATCACCAGTGCTTGTTATACCCAAGGAAGTGTTACTGTTTGACATATCTATCGGCTGCCAGGTGTCATAGTCGAAATAGCGTACAGAAAACGGCAATGCGTGCGTGCCGGAATAGCAAAGTATATTACCAGCACGAGCCGTTGGCACGAGCCAATTCTTCAATTTATCTAATGCTATTGCAGACTGGCTTAATGGATTGGCATTTGACTGCGGCTGGCTTGAAGGTGAAAATTGCTGCTGAACTTTGTCATAGATATTTGGGCCTGTATCCGGTGTATTATTTGGAGCGGCATAATAATCAGAGCTGAGTTTCGCATTAGCTATTTTTGCAGCGATCATTGCGTCAATCGATTCAAAGTCTCCCTGAGTTCTGCTCTCGGCTCGGAATACTGCAATATAGCCGGTCTTAGATTTATATACAGGTGTCGTCTCGCCAACCTGAAGGTTATTGAGGTATTTACTATCATCTTCTCCCTCATCATATTTTTGAAAGCCCCTATAAAACTCATTATTAAAGCGGCCATATCTAATTGACCTGACATATGGTTTCTCGGGTGTTTTCATGAGCTGATCAAAGGTAGAGCCGGTAGTGTATTTGCCAATATCCACTCTTCGCTCAATTTCATCTGCTGATACTTTACCAGATAACAATGGTGTAAAATCATTTTGTAACTTTGCAGTAGCTGCCTGTTCATATGCTACTTGTTGATCTTTCGGCTTGCCGCGCATTACATCCCAGCGGATATACACTCCAAATACATCTACACCGGAAATGAATTGCTTCAACTCATTTCGATAATAATCATTACATTGCTGAAGCTTGATGGCTCGCGCATCCAACCCATACTCAGACTTAATGTATGCATAGAATTTATCCTTACCACCTCGCGACTGATATCGACTCGACATTCGAGCATCTACTATCTGATCAGTGCAAACTATGCTATGCTTGACTGCTTCGCTCTCGAGGGCTAGATAATCAGTGATATCCTTTGAAGCTCGCTGTTTCGCTGCATCTTCTGTGGCTTTAGGGTTAGTCTTTTTATTAGCAGCAAGATATTGGCTAACAACTGCATTGTAGTCATCAGTACTGTAAGTTTTACCATCGATGTCAGCAAATACACCTTTTGTTGGTTTTGGCTTAAAAAGACTCTTCAGATATTCAGGGTTACGCTGAAAAATATACACTGTACCGGCGACTAGTCCGATAGTAAGCACTATGAGCGCGAGGATTGTAATGACCAGGCGCTTAGACTTAGCCTGTTTGCGCTCCTGAATCTTCTTTTGAGCAGCAACCAATAACTCTTCGCGTGGAATATACCCCGCTTCAGGTGATTTTTGAGCACTACTTGAAGCAGCCTTCGTCTTTGCCGGCTGCTCCTCTTCCGGTTTTGGACGACGTGAAATAGGATCGAGTGATTTCGGACTCATATAACTTTCACTACTCGAAAAACTCTTATGCTCTATGCTACCGTACCGTCCAGGTAGTATCAAGCGAATACGAGCTTTTTGAAAAATTGATGACTAGAAGCGTGGCAAAAAGTTATTGGGCAGATATTGCACCTGGCTCGAGCGCACACCTGCGAGATCTTCAAAGCCAGGAGGCGGAGCATAGAGTAATAATCCGTTGAAAATCACGTCTTCTGCTGGCTTACCATAGTATTTACTATCAGGAGCGGCATAATCAAAGGCTGGATCACTAGCCGACTTATTAACACGCGTTCGTATAGCATTAAAGTCCACAAAGTTTCTGCCAAGCGTAAAGCCACCTTTAGCAACCATCATACCCTTCACAACAAGCGGATTCGTACAAGCTTGTGCCTGATTGAGCTGTACCGAATTGCTCGGATCCTTATATCCAGTAGTACCGTTCAAAACTGGATCCGAATATACTGTGCGATCAGTATATCTATCACAGGTAATAATGCGGCCGCTTGCATACATACTTGCCTGAATCTCAGAAACACTGTTCGTAATGATGATATCACCCTTAACGATCAGGCCAAGATTTGGAACCTTATTCAGAGCATCGAGTGTGCCCTCATCATAACTGATGGTGTTTGGGGTATTAGTAATGTTGTGATCGATAATGAGGTCGCCATCAACCAACACCGTACCACGACCCTGTGAAATATTGATATTTCCATTACTCAAGGCCCCGCCACTGGCCATTAAGAATATTCGTGGGCAACTCTTCGGGCTAGGACTGAGATTCCCGCCACTCAGATTGGCTATAATAGGACCCTGCTCATACAGAGCGTCACCATTGCAGGATACTGGAGAATTCTGGCGCTCCGTAGCAACCCGCTCAAATAGACCGTCAACGGTCTTGCTGCCGGAGTTGAGTACAGCCTCAATAGATGATTTTAAGTTGAAGAAATAGTTATCAAAGTCACAACTAGCTACGTCATCATTCTGACGGCCATAAAGGTATGCGTTAGAGCTACAGAATCGATTCTGAACACTTGTGCGCGACATTACAGCGTAGGTAGCATCTCGATTGATATTGCGTCCTGCAGTATCGGCAACATTACGACCACCCCGTTTTTCCTCGGGTTGAGCTAGAATCTTATTAAATGCCGCTACCGCACCATTTTGTGTACGCAGCCATGGACCATAAATAGCTCGCACAGGCACTGCAGCGGAGCATTCAGCGCCAAACTGCGTAGAGCCATCAACAGGGTCTACTCGTAACATGCGGAAAGCAAGGCGATTGTCAGGTGCTCCAACTGAATTTTTAGCTTTTACACTCACAGTAAAAGATACAGTGGAGTTCGCGTCAGGCACTGGCTTCACAACTGTACCAGCTGGCATATTGAGATTATCTGAAGTTGCCTCATAATTTCCTTCTCCATCCGACTGGGATAGACGATAGCTATTATTATCGGCATAATCCTTCCATATACTTTGGCCAGTATTTTTCATCCTAACCACTACGGTATATGACGAACCAGCATCAGTTGCATTACCCATCTGACTAAAATCGGCGGCATCACAAGCTGCATCAGAATTACAGCGGTGATCCTTAGATACAGCTACAAATTCCTTGCCGGCATAGGTTATCTTAAGGTCAACTTTACGCTTCACGCCATCACGATACTGATCAGGTACGGCGACCGAATCATTAGACTGAGTGGTTGTCTTGAGCACATTACCTGCAATGCTAATGGTGGCCGTAAACCCGCTTGGCCCCGATACAGTTGATGTGATGGTACCGCATGTTACTGAGAGATCAGCGGTAAATTTCGGCCGATATATCCACCATAGATCAATCACTCCCCCGTCACCAACTTGGTTGGCCCGATACGCATAATCACGCGGTCCATAGGTAATTGGATTATTCCCAAGCTTATACCCGACAACATCGAACCCTGGAACATCGTCTGGCCGTATGACATGATCTTGATCGGCTAGAATACTCCGTATGAAGTATGGCTGAGCGGCTGGGTTTGAATTTCCAGCATTATCAGTCGTATAACTCGCGCTACCATCTATACGCATCACGCCGTCTTTATACGCGCCAGTACCGTCAAGCGCCTCGTTGACTTTGAAGCCCTGGAATGTCACTTTAGGTCGCGGAGGTGGTGGTACAGGTTCGAATAGCGGCGCAATAGCATATCGGCCAGCTCCGTTGGCAATACCGTAATATATACTGGATTTCTCCCAAATCCCTGGTTTATCTGATGGGCTCCATTGGAGGCCAGTTGATGTCGAACCAGTCAATATCCTATTCGGTGCCTGATAATCAGCGGGGGAGAATGGCTGATAACCAGCAGGTGGACTCCAGGCAAAGTCCCAAACTACTCCATAACAATTCAGCTTCAGCTCCGTATTGTATACTACGCTATTGGCAGCCCAAGCTTGGCGCCCGTCACCATTTATAAAGTAGCCAAAGCCACTATAGGGGATACAAATATCTTTCCCTGAACGCACAACAAGTACGCTGAAGGTTTTGCCGGTTATTGGCGCTAGTGTAGTGAGGTCGGTCGGTCGAAATGTGTAGTAAAGTGGGTGGTCTTTCCAGCAATCATAGCTGCCACTGGCATAAGCCTTAGGTAATATACTATTTAGGACTGAAGAAACCGGATTGGTATTTGGGGTGGGGCCTGGCTCAGTCTTTGGCTTATCTTGAGCTGCAGCTGGCAACGCAAAATAGCTAGCACTCACCTTACCGTTCTTGACAGCTTGATCCAATATTTGCTTATAGCTGACATATGCTCCATTCGTTTTGCGCTCTAGTCGCAACACCATGTACATCCCACTGTCAGACTTAAATACTGTTGTTGTCTGCCCAACTTGACTGAGCTGATCAATATATTTCCAGGCCGACTCGCCTTCGTCTTTATAATGATCGAATTGATCATTATCTGGGTCATTAGATATATTTTTCAATTCCAGATATCGGACATTTGGAGTTTCTATTGCATTCAGACGAGTGGCGTTGACGTCTGCAGGCAAGAACTCATTGATATCAGTGGTCTTCACAAAGGCATCTCGCGATGCGCCGCGCTCTAGTACGGTTTTGTATTCCTGATTTAGCCGCTGAATCGCCTTTGTCTCATAGTCCTTCCTGAAATCTTCCGGCTTATCTCTCACATTATCCCAACGAATATAGGCGCCGAGAATATCTACTTTCGCAATCAGCTTATCATCGAGTTTTTGCTTTAAGACTTCAAGCTTAGCCTTATGGCGTAGTGGAACTTCTGACCAGCCATATTGCTGCTTGTTATAGTCATACAAGCCACCAAGAGATCCAAACTTGCTGTAACTTGGCTTTAGATAAGCATCTATATCGTTATCAGTAACAGTAACGCCATTTTTGTCGGCTTGAGCCTCTAGCGCTAAGCGAGTAATGATTTCATCAGCGGCTCTTCGTTCTGATTGTTTAGCATCATTTTGCCCATTTTTCTGATCAAAGGCGATGTAGGCAGTCCTGATCTCTTCAAATTCTTGTTTTGAAGCAACCTTCCCATCAATCTCTGCGTAGTTACTTGAGCTTGGCTGACGAACTATACCTCGAATTCTCGACCATGAAAAGATAAATGCAGCTAGAGCGACAACACCAACCACTCCAATAGCCAGCACCGCTAATAGCGTCTTCTTATTACGGGCAGCATCTAGATTTTGGAGACGCTTCGTCAGATTATCCTGTTTCGGCTTTTCGCCGCCAGTATAAACATGTGCCTTAGGTTCTTGTGTCTTTGGATTTACATAGCCCTTCGGCTTAACTTGCTCTCCAGCATGTAACCCCTCACCACGCGGACGAAAAACCTCACCTGCCTCGTGCTTCACGAGGGGATCGGCTTGCTTTTTCTCCGGCTTGCGCCCGATGCTATCGATTGATTTTGGCATAAATGATTGCGATCTCAAGCCCTACACAAATAACGCTTACGCTCTATGCTACCGTGCTCGGCGGTGGAGCGCAAGCGTTTTTACCTGGTACAATGTCCAGCATGAGTCTTTCTCTCGGCATCGTTGGCTTACCAAACGTCGGCAAGTCTACCCTCTTTAATGCACTCACCAAGTCAGACATCTTGGCAGCGAATTATCCATTTGCCACAATCGAGCCTAATGTGGGGATCGTGCCGCTTCCTGACGATCGCCTTGATCTACTCGCCAAAGTTGCCCACTCCGCGCAGATTGTCCCCGCGCCAGTAGCCTTCACCGACATCGCCGGCATCGTAAAAGGAGCGGCCGAGGGGGCTGGTCTGGGTAATAAATTTCTCTCGCATATCCGTGAATGCTCAGCCATCGTTCAGGTCGTCCGCGCTTTCGAGTCCGGCGACATCATCCATGTCGACGATTCGGTCGACCCGGCACGCGACATCGATACTATCAAGACTGAACTTATCCTCGCGGATCTCGCGACAGTCGAGAAAGCCATGCCTAGACTAGAGAAAGAAGCCAAGGCATCTGCTGATGCCAAGCAAGCACTCGGTGAGCTCGAGTCTGTCCGAGCCGGTCTCGATCGCGGTGAGCTGGTGATTACGCAGTTTGACGAACTACCAGAGGTAGTGCGCGACTTACAGTTACTGACCGCCAAGCCCTTCATCTATGTCTTTAACGTCGATGAGACTGGTCTGGCTAATACTGCGCGAAATGAAGAATTACGAAACCTCGTCGCTCCCCTGCCCGCTCTGGTACTCTGCGCCGAGCTCGAAGCGCAGCTCAAGGACATGAGCACGGAAGAAGCCGCTGAGTTACTCGCTGAATACGGCCAGAAAGAATCTGGCCTGTCAGCTCTGGCTCATCTTGGCTTTGACACGCTTGGCTTGCAAACCTACTTCACGGCCGGGGAAAAGGAAGCTAGAGCCTGGGTCATCCCAAAAGGCGCCACAGCTCCAGAAGCGGCCGGCGTGATTCACACTGATATCGAAAAAGGTTTTATCAAGGCTGAAATTGTTGGTTGGCACGATTTTGTCGATCTCGGTGGCTGGAATGGCGCGCGCGAAGCCGGTAAAGTCCGCCTCGAAGGTCGTGACTACGTCATGCAAGATGGTGATGTGGTACTGTTCAAATTTAATGTATAAATATCAAGCAAACTCAGCAAAATCATTCACCAAGGCATAGCCTCTTACGACGTCGCGTAACAGCCAATGATTGTAACGTGCCGGCAAAATACCTTGAAGCTCATCTAAATCTCGCGACTGCTCCACAAGTCGCCCCATCACATCATGTAATTCAGTGTTGGCATGATAAGACTTAAGATTTCCTCCTTGGTTGTAGGCGGTCAACGCAATACTCGCAACCACTCGCTGTCTATCATGTCGGTCGTAGTAGGCCCGCAAGTACACTGGCTCCCAGCCCACATGCTTGAGACGGTAGAGTGTCTCAAAGATCTGCGTAAGATCATCCTGTAATTCCATGAGCGGGTAGCCATCGGTACCTGCCTCAACGTCAGCACTCCACTCAATAACATCCCACAACTCATGTGCAACGTTTATACAGTTTGTGGATATTTCTGGGCTACCGCCTACATTTTCGATAGCACGCTCATACGCAAAACCGACCCTGACAGAAATCTTGCCAGCCAGTCTTGCGTCAAGAATTGTCTCAACCAGAAAAGCTAGCTGAGTTGGACTTGGTTGCGCTTGGAGCCGTTGTAGCTCCTCATCTAGCTGGGCTACGTTCATAGCCCAATAGTACACCCTGTTTACTTCACGCGCTCGATGTAAACACCGGTACGAGTATCGACCTTCACGAAATCGCCCGTCTTAATGAAGAGAGGCGCTTGCACTTCGATGCCCGTTTCGAGCTTGACTGCCTTGGTGGCACCAGCCGCCGAATTACCTTTATCACCACCTGGTGCTTCGATGACCTTGAGTGGCACATTCTTCGGCCACTCGAAGCCAATCACCTGGCCCTGAAAGAGATAGCCCTCGATCTCGGCGCCTTCTGTCAGATACTTAGGCACATCAGCGTCAACCAC
>CAZDEK010000014.1:0-14572 GCA_964504625.1 uncultured Candidatus Saccharibacteria bacterium | reverse complement strand
GTGTAAACGAGATGCTCTAGCCAACTGAGCTAATCACCCACAAACGCTCATAACTGCGCTAGTATAGCTCGAATGTTACTTTTGATCAAATAGAAACCCCCTCAAAGGTAAGGGGGTGTGGCTGGATTAGCCAAAGAGAAAGACGAACAATAGTCCTATAACGAACGTTGTGGTCAGGATGAGTCCGACACAGCCAAGGGTTCTGAGGAACGCACCGACGGTGGTCTGAGTGTAACCTCGTGCGATTGGTACGAATGAGAGGAATAGAGCACCTAGGCAGATGGCGAATAGCGCTATGCGAATCGGTCGAGAATGAGTAATTGTGCCCGCGAGACCGCTGCAGACAGCTATGAGCCCACACCATTTAGTAATCGAGTAGCGATGTCGGAACATGACGCTTCTGCTAGTGTTCCAACGATCAGCAGAGTCTTGCTCGAAGCGTCGTGCGGCATATTGGGCTTCGTCGTTGAAGTATTGATCATCACGTTTCAATGTGCCACTCCGGGAAGTAGGGTGGAGTAATAATAAAATAATATTTTTATAAAGTCAATATTTCTGGTGGAGCATGGCGGATTCGAACCGCCGACCTCTGCAATGCGAATGCAGCGCTCTAGCCAACTGAGCTAATGCCCCTTCTATGGTGGGCAATACAGGACTCGAACCTGTGACCTCTTGAATGTGAATCAAGCGCTCTAACCAGCTGAGCTAATTGCCCACAAGTGGTTGGTGACGTAAAAGTACCGAGTGATTATACCTTGAAGCAGGGTAAAGATAAAGGGAAGGGCCCCGGATTGCTCCGGGGCCCGAGGGATAGGACCTGAGGTTGGTTCAGCCGACCGTCACGCTGAGCGTGTAGGTCGGGGAACCCGCGAAGTACGCGTTGCCCGCGTCGTTCAGCGTCAACCAGCCGTAGCTGGTGTAGCCACCTGAGGTGATCTTCACCAGGAAGTTGGGACGCTGGATGCCCCACTTCGACCACTGGGTGCCAGGGTTGAAGGGGTTCGAGGGCAGCGAGTAGACACCGGTGGTGTCCGTTGTACCGGTGAAGGCCGGAGTGGCCGTCACGGTCCGTGAGAACCACTCGACGGGGTAGACCGCCACGGAGGCGTTCTTCACTACTGCGCCGGCGCTGGTCTTTGCTGCTACCTTGTAGTAGGAGGGCGTCGACGTGCGCACGACGTGGTCGTCGGAGTTGACCTGGCGCTCACGTGCCGTGACGTTGATCACGGACCGGGAGTAGGCGTCGAAGTCCGACGCCTCCCACTGCACTTCCATGTAGGAAGTCGGCGAGCGGTAGGTCTGGCCGTTGACCGGATTGGTGTCGACGTCGAGTCCGTAGAGGTCGATCGCGCCGAGGGCGTGACCGAGCTCGTGGATGACTGACGTGTCACCGTAGGGCCCGAAGACCCCGCCGTAGGCGTCGGTCCAACGAATGCCGACTGAAGTCGTCTGCGGCGACCAGCCACCGTCGTCCTTGACGGTGTTCTCCGAATAGAGGAGAAGCAGGTCGGATGACGGGTGCGGGATCAAGCGCTCGTTGTCGGACGACAGCTTGCCATCCGAACCAACCGTCGGGGTGTAGACGTAGTACTCGTTCACTGCGAACTTGATCACGGTGCTGAACTTTGCACCGTAGACTGCGTTCACGGCGGCGAACTGCTGGTCGACCTTGGCGCGGAGCTGAGTAGCGCCGTACTTGGCGACCATGGCGTCAGAGACACCGACCTTGAGGGTGACCGTCCAGGTGTTGGCTGGGATGGTCGTCGAGGTGGTGGTCGTCCCGCCAGGGGACGGGGTGCAAGCCGCGGCGACGAGACCGAGGCTGAGCGAGAGCACCAGGAAGGCGCTACGCAGGATCTTGTTCAGGTTCATGGCTCACCCTCCTGGGGCGTCGAGAAGTCGAGCGCCGCTTCAGGTGAAGGCGGCTGTCTGGTATCTGATTGCCAGGTATGATCAGATTAGTGAATCAGTTGATCAGATGAGGATATCAGGCAGCCACCTTCTCCAGGTGAGAACTATATTATACAACAAATAACTAAAAAATGCAATACAATTACCCCTGTGAAAGTGGTTCTGCTACACTGGGAGAAAGATTAATCATATGACCCAAAAATCGCATCAGCTAAAGCACATCCGAACAATACCATCCCGTACGTTGGTTGTGATCTTTGTTCTGCTTGGCATCGTGCTATCAGTGATTCTTTATTCGAGTCGCGCTGCACAATCGACGACTGATACAGCCATAATCTTCGCCAGCAAACAGGACAGTGCGACAAGCCAAGTATGGAAGATGGGCGTTAACGGCGGCGCAAATATTCGTTTGACGAATGACCAGACAGCTGAACAGGAATGGGCGCGTCCAAGCCCGGACGGTAAGCAGATTCTGTTTATGAAGGCCGATAAGGGCTCGTCAGTCAATTTCGCTTTTACCAGTAATCGATTATGGGTGATGGATGCTAATGGAGGTAACCAGCGCGAGATTATCTCGCTAGCGAAACGGAATGCTTACGGCTGGAATGGCATGGCGCATGCCGAGTGGTCGCCAGACTCTCGTAAGATTGTGCTGTCCGCAACATTACCGAATTTTACCTCGCAGATTTATGTCGTTGATGCGAACGGAAATTCACCTGAGCAAATTACAAAGGCCGTGCAGATTGATGGTCAAGCCACTAATGTTCTCGATCCGTCCTGGTCGCAGACGAATCAGATTCTGTTTGTGCGCTCTTGGAATTGTTTTGGCGTCTGTGCCAAGCAGGATGTATTTAAGATCGACTACCCCACACGTGTTGAAACAAGGGTTACCAACGATCCCAATTGGAACTTTGATCCCTATATGTCCCCGGATGGCAGTACATATGTATGGCTAAGTTTTCGTACGAGTGGAGTAGCTTGTCCGTGTGACTTGATGCGTGGTAGTGTAAATGGTTCGCTCAACCCAACGGCGATCATTGCCGACGGTGGAGCGAATGCGAATGGGACTTTTTCGTCGGACAGTTCGAAGATTCTCTTTCTCAAACAAGTCGGCTTCAAGCAAGTACTCCATCGCATCAATGTTGATGGCAGCGGCCTGGCTTCGCTTGCCCCCACTCAAGTGGGTGAAACAGGTATTGCATCATATACGCCTGCCGCTGCGACCGCACCCAGCAATGTAAGTAGCGTGACGTCATCAATAACACCCGTGCCAAGCTCAGGTAGTAAGAAACCGGAGGCAGCTGCCCAAACTGCTGATCAGCCGAGCAAAGTACCCCAGACTACTCAGGCTGGCAGTCAGGACACTCAGGGAGCCACACTGACTTTGGTTTTACTCTTAGCTCCGGTGGTATTGATCGGACTGAGCTGGTATTGGTTTAGGCGCCGGAAACGGTAAGCTATTCTTAGCTCGCCTCTAGTAAGCGTAACACTGCCTGCTCGTCGCGGCTGAGATATTTCTTCGGCTTCATTCTCTCCATGGCGACTTTGACCTTTTCGAGCTTAGTTGAGTCGGTGTAGGCATCCAGCACTCGCGGATCAATGTAGCTACTACGGGCAACAGCGGGGGTATTCCCGAGTCGAAATGCGACGTTTTTGATAACTTCGACGACTTGTTTCTGCCGATCGGCCCGATGATGGAAGCGCTCGAGCGCTAAGAGCTCACTGGTTGCGAGTAGCGTCCCGCCCCAAGTTCGAAAGTCTTTGGCGCTAAACTCTTCACCCATGTAGGTTTTGATGTACTCATTGACGTCGCTGCTATCAATGTCGTGTAGCTTGCCGTCAGCGTCGAGATAGCGAAAGATCTCGTAGCCTGGCAGCTCGTCAAGCTGCTTCACTATGCGCGCTATTTGCCGATCAGTGATTGTCTTGATGTGCTGCTTGCCACTCTTGCCAACGAAGTCGAATGTCACGGTGTTGCCGCGCACGTCGGTGTGTTTCGAGCGCATGGTGGTGATGCCATAGCTCTGGTTTTCCTTTGCATAGCGCTCATTGCCGACCCGGAAGTAGGCTTCGTCAATAAGGCGAATGATGCAGGCGAGGACCTTTTCTTTCACGAGTCGTTTGCGGGCGAGATCACTAGCAACTTGGCGCCGGAGTTTTGGCAGGGCATCGGCAAAGCGTAAAATTCTATCAAATTTCAGCTTCTCCTGCCGCGCGCGAAACTTTGGGTTATAGATGGCCTGCTGCCGACCGGCGGCGTCTTGACCAACTACGAGTACTTTGGCGTTGGGAGAACTCGATATAGTGACGGCCTCCCAGGCTGGAGGAATGGCCAGCGAGGCGATGTAAGCGAGAGTCTTTTTGTCACGGACTTGGCCATTCTTGCCGACATACATAAATGATCGACCTTTGCGGATTCGGGAAATGGCGTTGTACTGGCGCATGGGTGAGTATTAGCAAAGCTTGATCTAAAGCATAACAGGATTGTGGTAAACCTAGCAATTAATGTTTCAAAAGTGAACAGCTGGCAATAAGCATATATCTAGTGGTCGAGTGGTGTATACTCGTGACAAGCTTGATCATAAGCGATTTACACATATGCCTCGCAAAACGGCTACATCTCGCACGACCCATAAGCGACAATCACTAAGCTCTCTAAGGAAAATTAATCCGATTTTAGCCGCAGTGATTGCGATGAGTTTGGTAGCTAGTGGTTACATTTTTGTGCAGCTCAGCCGAGCCTCTGGAGAAACTGTGACTACGACGAGCGGCTTTAAGGTGCCGGCCAGTCCAGCACCTGTTGAACATGGTGCCAAGCCCTATATTTGGGACCCAGATACCTTTCAAGCGCCAAATGGAAAAGAATACACCTATTTTAGTTCGCAACCGGCTGGCAGAGACTTCTGTGGGTCGAGCAACGCGAGCATGCGTGTGCGCGTGCCGGTTATTAGTCATGATGCCAATGGCTTAGGCGGACAGTGCATTACGGCCGATGCGCTTCCGTCAGGACCTGGGTCATGGGCATTGGCTGACTCAGATATCTGGGCACCATCTATTGCGTACTTCTCAAATACGTATTTTCTCTATTACAGTGCTCAGAAAGAGCCTGGCCACTGGTGTATTGGTGTGGCGACATCGAGCTCTCCACTCGGACCGTTTGCGAATCAACGCGAGTTTGCCTGCCCTGACAAAGGTCGCTGGGCGATCGACCCCGATGTGCTGATTGCGGATAACAAAGTTTATCTGACGTACCGTGATGACGCGATTACGGTGGGGAACCAAACGGGAATCTCCACCGTACAAATCGATGGGGCGGGGAGTGCAATTTGGGATACGCGTAAGTCGGTATTATTTAGTACGGATATAGCTTGGGCGTATGCTTCGCGGACCGCAACAAATGTGATTGAGAATCCGAGTCTTGTGAAGTGGGATGATGGGCATTTCTACCTCTTCTTCTCGGGAAATGACTTCGCTACCAGCGCATATGCTACTGGGGTAGCTGATTGCGGCACGACACCTTTGCCGGCGACGCGTTGTGTGCCGCTCAATGGTTCGCTGCAACCGTATTTTGGCTATAGCGGGGTGAACCCACTGCGAACTCTCCCAGGCGATAATCAGGGGCCGGGTGCATTGTCAGTGTATCAATCGACGAGCGCATCGAGCCCGTATCGGGCGAGCTGGCATTATCGGGATGCTGTCGGTCGTCGGTCTACCAGTGGCTACGCGCTTGTCAAAAAGAATGGTGTCTTTGAAGTCCAGGATTGTGGTACGAATTGCTCACCGTCACCGGCTATCAAGCAATAGCGAGAGATTTGGGTTACATAACCAAGATAAAAGCCCCACCTAAAGTGGGGCTTTTATCTTGGTGCGGGTACCGGGACTCAAACCCGGGGCCTCTTCCTTGGCAAGGAAGCGCTCTATCAGCTGAGCTACACCCGCGTGGGTGGCGTTGGTGGCACCTGTAGGAATCGAACCTACGACGCACGGCTCTTCAGGCCGTCGCTCTACCAACTGAGCTAAGGTGCCAAATTATCAAGTGGTCAAGAATCACCAAATAAGCATGTTGCTCGAGCAAGCTATTGGTAAAGCGATCATAACGTAAGTTCGCCGCCTGCGAAACACTAACTGAGCTAAGGTGCCACGAAGGTTGGTGCGAACTGGATAATAGTAGCGGAAAAAGACGCGAATTTCAATCTTTCGTATCTGATGGGGTATAATAACGGGCGCTGAGGCACCATGGCGGAGTGGTTACGCAGAGGTCTGCAAAACCTCGTACACCGGTTCGATTCCGGTTGGTGCCTCCAGAGTGGGGGCGGCTTGCCGCCTCGGCTCTGGAGAAAATCAGTCGAGCCGGTCGGTTCGGCGAAGCGACGCGCGCAGCGCAAGCTTGGCATAGCCGAAGTTTGTGGCGAGCACGGAGCGAAGTTGGCGTCAGCCACATTCCGGTTGGTGCCTCCATTTTATTCAAGGCGGCGCTGGTCTATAATAACCAGCAAAGCAAGGAGAACAATCAATGGTGCTATGGATTATTTTAGGAGTCGTTGCGCTCATCGCGATCTGGCTCTGGGCGACGTACAATGGCCTGGTACGGGCGCATACCCGTGTCGATGAAGCGCTCTCAGACATTACTGTACAGATGAAGCGTCGTCTAGACCTCATCCCAAATGTGGTTGAGACGGTCAAGGGCTATGCCAAGCACGAGAAGCAAGTCCTCGAAGATGTGACCAAGGCTCGCACGGCTGCCATGGCGGCGCCCGAGGGAGATTTGGCACAGCAGGCTGCGGCTGACAATATGCTCTCGGGTACACTCAAGAGTCTGTTTGCAGTGGCGGAAAACTACCCTGATCTCAAGGCAAATCAAAACTTCCTGCAGCTCCAGCAAGAGCTCGTTGATACCGAAGATAAGATACAAGCTGCCCGTCGGTTCTACAACGGTAATGTGCGAGATTTCAATATCAAGCTGAAAGTATTTCCTACTAACTTGATTGCGAATTCGCTAGGTTTTAAGACCTATCAGTTCTTTGAGGTCTCTGAATCTGAACGCGCTGATGTTGAGAAGCCAGTTGATGTAAGTTTCGACGACTCAAAGCCTACAGCAAAGTAGTTTTTGATACACGATAGAATAAGAGGGCCCTTCAAGGGCCCTCTTGATTATCTGAGCTCACTAAGCTCTTGTTCGAGCAGCTTGCCGAGTTGTCTGACGCGCGGGCGCTTCAACTTGGGTGCCTGTTTGACAGCTACCCTGACCAGTGGCAAGACGTGCTGCTCGGTTGTGGCCACCAAGCGCCGCTTGCTGCTGGCTCGTAAGCCATCTGTGGTGCGCAGATTATGCAGGCGATCGGCCAGCTTTACGACGGTAGCTCGCCAAGTGTCCGCCATAGCAATCCGTCCAAAGTAGAGACTGTCGGCTTCTTCTCGAGTGATGAATTGTTGCCGCACCTGCTCTTCAAAGTCGTTCTTTGAGAGCACCTTGACCGCCTGGGCTACATCGCGTCCGAATACTAGATGGAGATGATGCACCGACAACAGGCCGGTGTCTTCGAGGACATCATGGAGGAATGCGATGAAGATCAGTTGCTCGTCCATGAAAGGCACTTCCTCGAGCAGGATACGTGCCACTTCCATGGGGTGCATATAGTAGGGTTCACCCGTCGACTTGCGGGGTGGTGTGTCCAGCGAATGGGCGTATTTACTCAGATCGTAGGCTAGGCGCAGGAGCTGCAAGTCTTGATCAAGCATCTGGCGCCAGGCTGGTACCAGGATCGTATCGATGAATGTACGGTCTGGTTCTTGCCAGGCAGTGCGCCCCATAACCACTCTCTTTCAGTAGATTTGAGTCGGAAAGGTGCTTGCTGTGGTTTTACTGTAATGTTACTGTTTTGTCAATATTTTTACACGTTACTCTCAGCGAAATTATGGGCTTTCACCGGTATAATAGGGTCATGTATACCGAAGTCGCGAAGAACAAGCGCAATTCCATGTTGCTCGTGTTAGCTTTTCTCTGCATCACTGTAGCTATTGGTTGGGTATTTTCCCGTGCCACTGGCAATCCAGTGATCCTTTTCATCGCAGTATTTGCGTCGTTGCTCTATACATGGGTAAGTTACTATAACTCAGATAAGATGGTGTTGGCTGTATCGGGTGCGCGGCAGATTGATAAAAAAATAGCACCCGAGCTGTATCGGATAGTTGAAAATCTGGCGATTACGGCTGGCCTACCAACACCACGGATATACATTATCGATGACATCGCGCCAAATGCTTTTGCTACCGGTCGTGATCCGCAGCACGCGGTGGTATGCGTCACCACTGGCTTACTCACCAAGCTTACCAAAACTGAGCTGGAGGGGGTGATTGCCCACGAGCTATCTCATATTGGCAACTATGATATCCGTATCATGAGCTTGATTGCCGTCTTGGTCTCGGTGATTGCTCTATTGTCGGATTTCTTTTTACGTTGGGGCTTTTGGTTTGGTGGTGAACGTCGCGAAGGTAATGATACTGGTAATGGCATCTTTATGATTGTGGCCTTTGTGCTAGCCATAGTCGCACCGATCATTGGTGTGCTTATACAGCTTGCAGTGAGTCGTAAGCGTGAGTTTTTGGCGGACGCATCAGGGGCACTTTTGACACGCTATCCTGAGGGTCTAGCGCGTGCTCTAGACAAAATTGCATCAGATACTGAGCCACTTGAAACCGCCAATAAAGCTACAGCAAATATGTACATCATTAACCCACTGCGAGAGAATATTACAAGTAAGGACGCGCGTAGTTTTGCGGCAGGTCTATTCTCAACCCATCCACCGACGACAGAACGGATCAAACGACTCAAGGAAATGGAGACTCACACCTGATGGCAACACAAACCCCAAGCCATGCTAAGCCACAATCTGTGCTGCGCGGAGTGGTGAGGGCAGGGTGGAAGAAGTATGTTAGTCAGTGGCAGAAGCTATTACTCGCTAGCCTGCCGCCAATATTACTGATAGCTGCTTTGCGCTGGTTGTCGGATGATCAGACAGGAGCCCAATACGACATCATTATCGCTGGCTTGTCACTCTTTACAACCATGCTGATTGTCCGCCTAGCAGTAGCGGGCTGGGATCGCAAAAAAGTTACACTCATAGCTTACTATAACGGTGTGATGTTACGGTTTATTTCAGCAATTGGGCTATCTGCAGTGTATACAGTCCTAAGTGTACCCGCACTTGGCGGTCTGGTTGTCAGTGGGTTAGCGTTGACAAAGTATTTGCCAGTATGGGTACTCATCATTAGTCTACCGCTAGCATTGATAGGCGTACTGCTCATGGCCGGAGGAAGCTTGGCATTATTTGCCATGCTTGATGATATGAGTCTAACAGTGATGCAAGCCTATCGCGTGTCGTTTAAGCTCACACGCCAATTTTGGCGTCCGGTAGTCAAATTACTCGCATTAGCTGGGTTTGTGCTGGTCATGCTGGGGGCGGTCATTGTCATCCTTTCTCAGCGCACGCCATTGTCGTTGCAGGATCCGCAACTGCAGATCTGGATAGATGCTGCGATCAGTTGGCTCATCACACCAATTGTCCTGTGCCTTGTGGCGGCAGTATATCAGCGCCTGGTAGAGGCTTATGAATAATCACATACCGCAATCGGCTCGAACGCGAGTCGAGAAGATCCGCCAGCAGCTTGAGCGCTATCGTCATTCCTACTATGTGCTCGACGCTCCAGAAGTTGATGATGCTGTCTATGATAGTTTAAATAATGAGCTCAAAGAACTTGAAGCCCAGTTTCCTGCTCTTATTACTGCTGATTCGCCCACACAACGAGTCGGTGGTGAAGCAAGTGGAGCGTTTCAGAAGGTAGCACACCAAGTACCGATGCTGTCACTAGCGGATGTGTTTTCGATTGACGAGGTGGCTGCTTGGGAGAAGCGTATTGCCAAGCTGCTTGGCTCACAGCCTCATGAATATTTTGCTGAGCTGAAGATGGATGGTTTGGCGATGAGTCTGATTTACCAAGATGGTGAATTTCGGCAGGCGGTCACCCGGGGTGATGGTCGCGTTGGCGAAGATGTCACACATACTGTTCGGACGGTGCGCACAATTCCTTTAAAACTTCACCGCCATGCGGAAATAGACCCCAGTTTCTATCAGGGGCACAGTGAGATTCGTGGTGAAGTAATCATGCCAAAGCGAGAGTTTGCACGGATTAATGCCGCACGCGCACAGCAAGGCTTGCCACTATTTGCGAATCCGCGTAACGCAGGGGCTGGCTCAATCCGTCAGTTGGATGCGGCAGTAACTGCAGAGCGGCGTTTGGAGTTTATTGTCTACGGAATTGTTGGTCATGAGCAAATCTTACCGAAGCACGATGATATGCTCCTCGCAGCTGAGCGGCTAGGCTTCAAGATAGCGCCCCATCATCGGGTTCTGCACGAGTTATCTGAGTTAGAGCATTATGTGGCAGATGCAACTAATTGGAGGAACGACTTGCCGTTTGGTATCGATGGGCTTGTGGTGTCGGTCAATGATCGTCACGCCTTTACCGAGTTGGGCGTGGTTGGCAAAGCGCCACGGGGGGCTATTGCATATAAGTTTCCAGCTGAGCAGGCGACGACTATCCTTGAGGATATACGGGTGTCGATCGGTCGGACTGGAGCAGTCACACCCTATGCCGTGCTGAAGCCAGTGAAGGTCGCTGGCAGTACGGTGAGTCGAGCGACACTTCACAATGAGGATGAAGTAAAGCGTAAGGACTTACGAATCGGCGACACTGTGGTGATTCAAAAAGCTGGTGATATCATTCCTGAAGTCGTCAGGCCACTCGTGGAATTACGCACTGGCCAAGAAAAGACGTGGCGCATGCCAAAGACAGTTGATGGTGTAGCTGTAGTGCGTGAACCAGGCGAGGCGGTTGCACGGCTAGCCGATCTAACGGTTGGCCAGGTGCGTTGGCAACAACTCATCCATTTTGTTGGTAAATCGGCGTTAGATATTGATGGGCTTGGCGAACGGACAGTGGCTCAGCTCTTAGAATTGGGCCTCGTGAAAGAGCCGGCGGATTTTTTCACACTTACCCTTGATGACATTTTGGAGCTCGAGGGGTTTGCCCACACGAGTGCAGACAATCTATTGACGGCTATTGCAGCTGCAAAGCGCGTTGCGTTCGGTCGACTCTTGTTTGGTTTGGGGATTCGTCATATCGGGGCAAAGACTGCTCAGGATATCGCAGCGCATTTCCACACACTCGAGCAGTTACGGGCTGCCACGCGTGATCAGATTGAGTCGGTACCCGGCATTGGCCAGGTAGTAGCAGATAGTTTAGTGAGCTGGTTGACAGATGCTTCAGCCCAACGGCAAGTTGATCGTCTTCTCTCGGCAGGGCTTAAAGTTCAAGCTGAATCGGGCCCAGTTCGCGGTAAATTCAGTGGGACCACTTGGGTACTGACCGGAACACTGGAGAACCTACCCCGCGAAGAAGCAGCGGCCTTGATCGAGGCGCAGGGTGGAGCAGTGACGAATTCTGTCTCGAAAAAGACAACGTATGTAGTAGTTGGGTCGGACCCTGGCTCCAAGCTAGTCAAGGCTGAGAGTTTAGGTATACAGATCCTCGATAAGCCAGCCTTTCTCAAGCTTATACAGGGCTAGCTACATCTTCAGTTCGGTAAAAGCCTGGATGAGGCATTGCATCAGTCCTTGATAATTGCCGTGTGTCGTATCAGTAGCTAGGTAGATGACGTTGTCGACAACTTCGATAGTAACGGTAAATGGCAGACCGTAGAGCTGCTCCATGTAACTCGGCTGGAGAAGTTCGAAAGTTGTGACTTGCTCGGCATGATCGGCCCAGAGCTCATAGCGCTGATTAAAATCTTGCCACTCAGTCTCCAGTCGGTTGAGCCCTGAGGGGTGCGAAAATGGGCGCTGGAGAAGATTCTGCTTTGGACGAATCAGAATGCGTCCGTATTGTTTGGGCACCGTGACTTGAGCGATGATTTTGTCGTAGGTCTGTTGATTCGGAATAGGCTGATAGGTGTAGAGTTGGATCAGTATATTGTGGTACAAGCCAATGCAGTGATTATTTATGTCACTCGTCTTGAATGTAGCCCCAGAAAAAAGTTCACCGCGTCCAGGGAGTAACAGGCGTCCCCAGTCAGGCGAATAATAGAGATTATTTGTTCGCGCAAATGTTGCGATGTCATCGCGCAAACGGTAGGTATCTTCTGTGGCTTGGCGAATACCGTCGAGTAACCAGCGGCCATCAGGTGTACTGTCTAGCTCCCAGAATTCCGTAAACTCGCTGTCGTCGGTCATGAGCACGTTTTGATCAGCTGTACGAATCAGCTGGTCATGGGCAACCGCATTGAACACGATCTCAACGCGATCGCCGTCGTTACTGACCGTATCGGTGAGGTCGGTAACGCCCACGTCGTAAAATTGCACATTACTCACCAGGTTTTGTCGCCCCATCATATACAGTGCCGCAAGCTGCAAACGGACATGTTCGAAATAGCGCGGTGTGAGATAGGTTTGGAGGCTATCGGTATCGAAATTCTGCCAGTCGTTTTGGAAGCGGATGAAGAGATCTTTCATCTGGGGAATGAGGGTAGTAGTATCAAATTTACTATCAGTTTGAGCAGCTTGAGCGGCCTTTGCACGGCCCTTTTTCAGCCGGTTAGTGATGCCATCAAACCAGCCAAAGCGACCAGCTAGAATGCCAATGATGCCTACCAGTGCGGCAAGAACGGTGTAGAACGACAGGGCCGAGCCGCTCGTGTCGGAAAAGCCCAACAGGGCAAGACAGCAAAATGCAAAGATGCCCAAGCCAACAATGATCCAGGAGAGAATGCCATGCACCTTTCGCCGCGCAAAATGGCCTACCACATGACCGCCGGCATAGACTAGCGCTAGTAAGCCACCACCGCCCGAACCTCCACTACTTGAACCACCGCCACCACCACGGGCGAGGATGTGAAAGGGGGAGACAGAGAGGAGATTGTGCATAATGCTTGCTTAGTATTCTAGCAAACATCATAAGATTCTTGTCGCTGAGCGCTGCTCGGGGTAGCATAAGGATAATGGAAACTGACAAAACATCTGTCGAGCACTCACCGGTGCTAGAGGATGAATTACATCTTGTTGATGCAACTGCCTCAAACCCTCCAGTTGAAGAGCTGACAGATGGGCTGGAGAAGCCGAAGAAGCATGATTTGCGCCCTTGGTACAAACGGCCGAAAGTCTGGGGGTTGATCGTATGCTTGGCGATAGTGGTTATAGGCATGAGTCTTGGTGCATTGGCTTGGCGAAATCGCCAAGTCCAGCAAGACTTTTATGCAGCCGATTGGCGCCGACTCACTTCGGCGGCCAACCGAGTTGGTGATGAGGCGGTGAAGGCGAACTACGATAGCTTTACTGAAGTCGAGCGGAGCCTTACAGACTTACAAGATAGGCTCGAAGATAGTTCTGAGCAGCTCTCGCGCTTACCGAGCTTTCTGGTGCCAAAAGATAATCGACAGCGGTATAGTGAAACCGTAGCGCAGCTTATGGTTTATACCAAGGAAGCTCGCAAAGCGGCTGGTGATCTTGAAGCCGTCACAAGTGGTGATCTTGATGATCTGAAGAGTCAGGCGACGAAGACGAAGCTCGCTGTCAGCGATGCTCGTAATACCATTCCTGGGTTGAAAGAAGATATCAATGATGGCTTCTACACACTCAATGAACGTATGCAAACGGTGATTGACGCGCATAAGAGCCTAACGAGTGAGGAGCAGGCCAAAGCTAATGCCGCTAAGTCTGCCGAGGAGCAGGCGAAACAGAATCAGGCTGATGCTGAAGAGGCCACTAGCGCCTGGACGCTCGCTTTTATCGCTGGCAATGCGAACCAAATGCGGGCTGTGATGACACCAGCTTTCATCAAAGAGTATGATTTTTCGCAGGTTTCTTCGAACGCACGACAATATAACTATCCCACGACCTATCGCCGGGTGAATACGGAGAAGAAGGGTGAACAGTATGAGGTTTTAGAGACGATCACGTTTGTGACGAAATCTGACTATGCACCCGATACGACCTACACGCAGAATTACATCTTTCTCGTCAGCCAAGACTTGACCACTAAAAAGTGGCTGGTTAACTCTCAGCGCTTCGGACAATAGCCGTTACACCTGATAACTTGCTATACTAGAGCCATGAAGCGACTCAGTGTAACCGAAGTGCAGCGCATAGCCGGACTAGCCCGCATTGGCGTGCCGGAAGAGCGGGCCGTACAGCTGGCCCAGGACGTGTCGAATGTATTGGAGTTTGTTGATGCCCTACAAGCTGTGGACACGACCGGGGTTACAGAAACGAGCCAAGTGACCGGCTTGGTTGATGTCTTGCGCGATGATGTGGTGCAGCCAAGTGAGGTGTCACGCGAGACGCTCTTGGCGGCCGCTCCAGAGCGCGAGGGTGACTACATCAAGGTAAAACGAGTACTGTAATGAATCTGCCTACAACTATTGCTGAAGCGGCTGAGGCTCTGGCGGGTCGTACTATCAGTGCAGTCGAGTTAACGCAGGCACATATAGATCGGTTGACTGATGCTGACCCAAAGATTCAATCCGTCTTGACGCGCTTGGACGAACGGGCCTTAGAACGTGCAGCCAAAATAGATCGGCAGCGAGCTGCAGGAGAACAGCTTGGTCCTT
>CAZDEK010000013.1:0-15277 GCA_964504625.1 uncultured Candidatus Saccharibacteria bacterium | reverse complement strand
AATCGTGATGTAGGGTGCTTCTGCGTCTCGATGCTTAAGGAGCGCATTAAAGAGCTGCTGCAAGGCGTGGAGGTTATCACCCCGTCGTCCAATCAGAACCGCGTGATTTTCGGCTGCTATCGCTAATATCTGCCGACTCTCAAGCTGATCTTCGTAGATAGTAAACTCTTCAAACCCCATCGCTCGCAACAAATCCTCCAGAATCTGACGGCCGAGCTCCAGATGTTCTGCGGAAATTGTCATGCTTACCCCCTCTTCTTTTTCTTGCCAGTCGTTTTTTTAGTAGTTGCTTCTGCATTGCGCACCCGAGTAACCACCTTTGCTTCTTCCATCTTATCAACTTCTTCGCGCATAATAATAGTCTGCTGCAATATACTAACAAGGTTTGATACCGACCAATACAGTGGTAATGCCGCGATCAGCGTGTACCCGATCCAGGCGGTTAACAGGGGAAACATCCACACCATCATCTTATTGGCGTTCGCAGCTGGATCGTTGGGGTCGGTTTGTTTTGGAGTAATTTGGTATACCTGATAGTACTGGGTTGCACCCGCTAGCCCTGCAAGGACAATATTATGCTTGGCAGCCAGATTAACGAAACCAAACAGGGTGGCTGAGAACATACTTGGGTTCGCGATAACCTGCTGAATGTAGGGCAGGTTTTTGACAGGCGCATACAGTAATGGCTCCCAGACATTCACACCTTGTGTGACTCGAGAGAAAACTGCAAATAGCCCAATTAAGAATGGTAATTGAACAAGGAGTGGTAGGCATGATGCCATTGGGTTAATTTCTTTCTCTCGATAGAGCTCCATAAGCATCTGACTCTCTTTTTGGCGATCCCCCTTAGCTTCGGCTCGTACTCGGGCAATTTCTGGCTGCAAAGCCTGCATCTTTTTCTGTGAGTGGAGTTGGCGTGCAAAGATAGGCCAAAGGGCAAATCGGATAATTGCCGTCAGTAAGATAATTGCAACGCCAAAGTCATGCCCTGGGATAATGCCATAGATCAGGAAAAGTAGGTTGGCAAAAGGACGGATAAAAATTTCGTTAAACATTAGGCTTTCCTCTTATTAACTGGAACTGGATCAAACCCGCCGGCTGCCCAAGGGTGACAGCGGCCCAGGCGTCGCAGAGCTAGCCCCATCCCATGTACGACACCATATTTCCCAACTGCCTCATAGGCATATTCGCTGCAGGTCGGATGATACTTACAGCAGCCATGCGGATAGAACACACGGAATAACCCATGATCGGGCGAGAGTGTATGCTGATACACCCGAATCAAACCCTGTACTAACTTCCTCACTTCCAGACTCCTAGCTTTCGCAGGCCCGCCACCAGCTCAGCTTGCAGCTCAGTAGCTGTTAACTCACGAATATCACTCTTGATACTTACTAGTATATCAAAGCCAGGCGCTATCTGAGACCAGGAAGTACGTAACCACTCTCCAACTCGTCGCCGATTACGATTACGTACCGTGGCGCGTTTATCTACTTTCTTGGCTACCACCACCGTGGCGCGACTTTCACCTAGGTGATTAGCGCGTGAATACACAACAAGCCAGCGGGTATGAGCCCGCTGACCTTGCTTGTAGAGTCGCAAGATATCTGAGCTTTTGCGCAGCCTATAGGGTCGCGCCAACATAGCTCTTTAGATCGCGACGCGAGCGCGGCCTTTGAGTCGGCGGCGCTTGAGGACAGCGCGACCAACTCGCGTCTTCATCCGGGCCATGAAGCCGTGCACACGTTGGCGACGGCGTTTTTTCGGCTGATACGTTCGCTTCATAACTGCTCGAGTATATCTGATAATGGCAGGTTTTTCAAGGCCTTTCTCCACATATCCACATAGCGATCGAAAACTGTGGGTGATATGTGGATAACCCCTTGTGTTAGCCTGTGGAAAACCGTAGTATAAGGTTAAGTGAGTGAAGCGCTAGACGGCGCATAAAGGAGGGAGAATAGTATGGGGGATGCCCGCCCTGACTATGATGCAGTGTGGCACAATGTCCTTGGCGAGCTCGAAGTCAGTCTGAGTGGTCATAGCTATAAGACCTTTCTTGGACCGACCCGTCTTGAGAAGATCGAGGGTGACACCGCTACTATTGCCGTACCAAACCCCTTTTCAAGTGCTCAGATCAAGGCTCGCTTTGAGCCCGAACTGATTGCCGCTCTCCAGCAGCACACCCCCGAGATATCTAAGATTGACTATGTTGTACGTGCCGACCGTATTACACCCATAGATTTCGAATCTTCCAAGCCACGTAGTAAGGCTCGCCGCAATAGCTCAATAAACCAAGAACCGCAGCCCAATCTCTTTAATCAGCAACATGCTTTAGCTGAACGGTACCACTTCGATAACTTCGTTGTCGGCAGCTCGAACCGCCTCGCCTACTCGGCTGCCCGTCTCGTCGCCGAGAAGCCCGGCACCGACTATAATCCCTTGTTTCTCTATGGCCCCTCCGGTGTCGGTAAAACCCATCTGGTCTGGGGGATTTATGGTGAGCTCAAACGTCGCAACTCAGATATTGAGCTGATGTATATCACTATCGAAGAGTTTTATAAGTCATTCGTCGAATCAGTCCGTAAGTCTGAAGCCTTTACGAATAAGTACCGAGAGGTTGATGTGCTATTCGTCGACGACATTCAGTTTATTAAAAAGAAAGAGACCACCCAGGAAGAGTTCTTCCATACATTTAACGCTCTCCACCAAGCAAATAAACAGATTGTTATCTGTTCCGATCGGCCACCTAAGGAGATTCCCGAGCTCGAGGAACGTCTGCGCAATCGCTTCGAATGGGGCATGGTGGTGGATATTCAGCCGCCGGATCTGGAAACACGCGTGGCCATTCTCCAGTCTAAGGCTGAAGCAAAAAACTTCAGCTTACCCCTCGATGTGGCCGAAGCGATTGCCGAGCGCATCGCCACGAATATCCGCGAGCTAGAAGGTGGCTTCAATAAGGTCCTCATGCAATGCGAACTGCATGGTGATTCGCCGACAGTTGAGCTGGTCAATCAAATCCTTGGTGGTCCAGCCTCGCCGGTTAGCGCCAGGCGAAAAGCGAGCCCCAAGCAGATTATTGAAGAGGTCGCACTCTACTATGGCGTTGAACAGGCTGACATTACTGGTAAACGACGGAGTAAAGATGTCGTTACTCCACGCCAAGTCGCTATGTATCTCTTGCGCTCTGAGCTCGAGCTTTCATTCCCTCAGATCGGTGGACACCTGGGAGGTCGCGATCACACCACCGTCATGCATGGCTGTGAAAAAATTACACTACTTGTGAAGGCCAAGGATCCAATCCTGCACGATATATCAGAAGTACGCCAACGCATACATCAAGAATACGCGGCGGTCGCATCATGAGAACCGAAAAAAGGTTCGGTTTTTGTCCACAGTTAGCCTGTGGAAAAGCTAGGGATAACTCCGTGGAAAACTTGTGGGCAGCTTGCAGACAACTTGTCGATAGACTGGGGAGAGATCGGTCACTTATCCGCAGACTGCTAGATACTATCCCCAAGCCACAACTTATCCTCAGTCTCATCCCCACTGCGATCCCCAGTATTTCCACGCCAATCCAACATAATAAGTTCAGATTACAAACACAACTTACCGCGACTTATCCACGCTATCCCCAGCACCCACAACTACCATTTCCATATATGTATAAAGAATTAAGGATGCACGAAAGGTAAAGATTTATGAAAGTTTCTGTTATGCAAGAGCATCTGTCGAAAGCGGTATCAACCGTCTCCCGAGTAGTAGGAGTTCGTACGAGTTTACCAATCCTGGCTAATGTCCTTATTACTGCCGATAAGTCGACATTATCGATCTCGGCTACTAATCTCGAGATTGCCCTCACAGCTACAATAGGCTGCAAGGTCGAGCAACCAGGTGCGGTCAGTGTGCCAGCTCGCCTCCTCCAAGAGACGGTACAGGGCTTGCAAAGTGAAAAGATTCAACTAACCAGCGAAGAGACACAGCTTGAGCTGTCGGCTGCTGGAGCGCAAGCGAGTCTTCAAGGGATGTCGGTCGAAGAGTTTCCAGCTATCCCTGAGGTAAAGCCGGTCCAGAGTCTTGTCTTGCCGGCTAGTACCCTTCTTCGGGCGTTGAGTAAGGTGTCGATTGCTGCATCGATCGACGAATCACGACCCGTGCTTGCTGGTGTTTCGGTGAAGTCTTCGGGTGATAAGCTGACGTTTGCGGCCACCGACAGCTATCGCTTAGCGGAAATGACTGTAACCGAGAAGGATCTGAAGGAGCTAGCGGTTATTCTCCCCTTGCGCACTGTGCAGGAGGTGGTTCGTTTGATGGGTCAAACGAATGTTGAGACGGTTAAGTTTGATTTTGGCCAAAATGAAGCACGTATTACTGTCGATGATGTCACGTTGGTTACCCGTTTGATTGATGGCAACTTCCCTAATTATGCACAGATTATTCCTGCTAAGTCCGAAACTATAGCGCGACTCTCTCGGGCTGAGCTGGCAAGTGCGGTCAGGCTAGCTAGCGTCTTCGCGCGTGAGAGTGCCCACACAATTACTCTGGCAGTTGAGAAGTCCGGTGTCACGATCCATGCTGAAGCTGCTCAGGTTGGTCAAAATACCTCGGAGGTAACTGCGAAGGTTGATGGTAAACCGGCGGCTATCTCACTCAATGCTCGATTCCTCCTAGATGTACTTGGTGTACTAGATGGTGATGAGGTTGAGTTGCGCTTTAACGATAAGCTTGACCCCTGCTTGGTGGTACCTGTTGAAAAGGGCGCTCATTATCTGCATCTGATTATGCCACTGCGTAGTTAGGAGGTGTGACGCGTGCTAAAAACGCTTCATCTCACTCATTTTCGATCCTATGAGGCCCTTGATTTGGAGCTGTCCGCTCAAGTTCTCTTAATCCTTGGGCCGAATGCTACGGGTAAGACGAATATTTTAGAAGCGATGTATGTTGCTGCAACAGGGCGATCATTCCGCGGTGACGATCATGAGCTGATTGCGCATGGCGAGCCAGCATTTCGTATCGAGGCAATCTATGACACGGAGCGAATCGCTATCACCTATCAGGAGCAGCCGGCGAAGCGCAAGGCGATCCAGCGAGAGGCTGTTCGGATCGCACGGGGCACCCTTTTAGGTCTGCACCCAGTCGTACTTTTCGAGCCAAATGATTTAGCGCTCCTGGCGGGGACCCCCGAGCGTCGCCGTCGCTATTTGGATTTCGTACTCGCTCAGACAAACCTTCACTACCGTCGAGCCCTCCAGCAGTACAAGCGTCTCCTGAGGCAGCGCAATGCTCTGCTCTGGCGAAATAAGCGTGAGCCGATCGTCGGACTTGATGACCAGCTCTTTATCCTTGAGACTCAGCTCGCTGAACCAGCTGAGTCGCTATCGGTGTGGCGGGCTGAGTTTCTTGATGTACTGTCGGGGCGAGTACAGGCGATTGTGCATCGGATCGCACAACGCTCTCACGAGCTCGAGCTTGAATTTATCGAAAAAAGTTCCGATATTATGACTCGGTACTCACAGCAGAGACAGCGAGATATTGCCCTGGGTACGACGAGCGCAGGACCTCATCGAGAGGACTGGGCGGTGCATTTTGATGGTCACTCACTGAACACCACAGCTTCGCGCGGTGAAGTACGTACGACGCTGCTCGCCCTTAAGCTTGCTGAGCTCGAATATCTACGTGAGAATTCTGATGGAGCAACTCCCCTACTCTTACTTGATGATGTCTTTAGTGAGCTTGATGAAGCGCGACGACGTTACCTCATTCAGGAGCTTCAGGATGTACAGACAATCATTACGAGCACTGATATCGATCGCCGACTGCGTCTACCTGCCCAAACACTAGATCTCACAAGGCCAACTATATGAGCTTCGAACGGATAGGCGATGTGCTAGGCAATAAAGATCTTGATCGACCCGACGATCTACTGGCCTTTTTTGAGTTGGTGCGTTCGGTGATTCGACGACGAGCTGGGGTAGAGCTTGAGAGTGTGGGCTACAAACAGGATATTGTTAGGCTGACGGTTTCGCATCCCGCTGAAGCTAGCGAGATACGCTTGCGGCATATCCAGATCGAGCGTGAGCTCGCCAAGCGATCAGGACGTACGATCTCTCGCTTGCAGATTAAGATACTCGCCTAGAGTCCAGTGGCTGATCGAGGTGAATATACAACTACATATCGAGAGATATCGATATTCCTTTGTCTGAGAAACTCAAGCGCCTCTTGCTTGTATTGCTTAATGAGGGCTGTATTGTCTTCTTGGCTGCGGGTAACAAGGAGGGCTATGGTAATTTGTATTTGCTTACCCTCTTGCGGCTGATCGAGGATGCTGGATTCAATATAGTATCGGTCAGTGGATACCGGTAGGACCGTTAGGGCTGGATCCTCAATATTTCCCTTACCCTGATTTTCCATCGCCTTCTTTTGCTGAGCTTTTGAGAGCTCATTGTAGTCAGCGTATCTATTTGTGAAGCTATAACTGTATTGTTTAATGATTTTGCCATCCGTCGATTCTATGTTCATTAGGTTAATCTTATATATTTTATTCACTTCAAGATTTTTTGTTTGTAGTACTAACTTATTCCCCAACGTACTGAGCCCAAAGATAATATCTTCATTAGTAATGATATTGCGCTCAAGATTTACTTCTTTAATTGGCCTACTGAAGCTGACCGTGATCGTCTGAGTACCATTTGTTGCGCTACCCCCATTTGGTGGATTCGCTCCGGAAACATGAAATACTATCGTGTTATAGATGAGATATCCTGCGATTGCAACGCATAGACCGGCGATGATGAGGATGAGTATCTTCTTCATTGTATGAGTCATATTATGGCGTTCCGTATCCACTTACACCAGCGTAATCATAGTCATTCAGGGTATTCTTCGTGATGTAGTACTTAGCTTGATTACCGCCAATGAAGGTAACCGACTTACCGCTGACCGCTACGACAATAGCAACGTGTTGCGGCCATGAGCCGGTACCTTGATTAAAGATAATGATGTCACCTGGTTGAGGTACGTATCCTGAACGGGCAGCATGATATTTATTCTGGGCTTGGAACCAGGCCTGGACATTATTTACTGCCGGAATTCGCCAGCCGCCACTTGTTCCGCCAGTGAATGGTACGCCTGCTTGTTTGAGGACCCAGCTCACAAAATCGGCACACCAATTTTCTTGAGCGCCATCGGTGTACTTAAGGTAGCCGCCATTTAGCTCACTGGCTCCTGCAGCCATTTCCTGGAGAGCGACTGCTACGATCTGATTCGAGGCAGTACCACCGACTGTTGTGGTCGTACCATTTGCACAATTCGGGCTCGTAGTGCCTGTCCCTCCGGTCGTATTACTAGGTGCGCCGACCGCAATTGGCCCGGTGCTACCTCCGAACTGGCGCAATACTGAATATGCAAATCCAGTGCGCACAGGACGCTGACCAGGTATGTCGGCTGGTATCTCATACTTCGTTAGCCAGATATTTACTGCATCCTCGACACTCACTGAGGCAAGTAGTGGGTCGAGCACGGATTTTTTGTAGCTCGTCGTAAGCTCTTGCCACATATAATCTAGCTGAAAGCCTAAGTCCTGCCATGGTACACCTTTTGCAGCGGCCGCTTGACGTAAGGCAGTGTTACGGCCGAAGGACCACTGAATAATACCGATACCTGTACCACCTTTCTCAACTGCTGCTGGGTCAAAGTCGGATTCTGCCTTCATATTTCCCATAATGCCAGCGGCTTGATTGAGGGTGAGACCTTTGGCTCGTAGGTAGTTGTATATCTTTTCTACGTTTGAATTGCCTGTCAATGGTGCTCCTGGAGCTATGCCAGGTGCACTGACTCCTTGAGCTGGGCAGCAGGCACTAGAGGTTGGGGGTTGGCTTATCCCTGGAGATGATAGTGTCGTTTTAACGAGGTCGTTAAGTTTTTGGTAATCAGGTGCGCTGGTGCTATGGACGCCGAGCCCATCAAAAGGAAGTGCTGGATTCGTGGCACCACCGTATGTTTGTGGGTCGCCATTTGGGTAGTAGAGTTTGAACCGGCTGATGACTGGGGTCCCCAGAGATGAGGCCTTGGTGTAGATAGCCTTATTTGTGTCGGCCGCACCAATTCGCTGAGCTGCTTGAGGGCTCGCTGCGACATCGATGAGGTAGATCCTGGCGTTGGCGTTGAGTCCCTTGATCTTATCGACTAATGTGTTGAGGTTGCCGGCGAAATTATTCTCCGGGTTGGTACCGAGCTCAATAATGACGGTATTCGCAGTCTTAATGAAATTGGCATCACCGTCGATCGCCTCGAGTCCGGAGGTTTTAAAGCCGGCATCAATCCCCTTGCCACTAATGCTGCGGCTAGTTGAAACATTCATTTGAGGTTGGTAGCCACTACCTGTCAGCTGGGCTTCGAGCCCAGCCTGCTTTAAGCCCACACCGATTGAGTCTCCGAGAAAGTAGAGAGGTCCACTCTGTGGGATAAAACTTTGAGCCGGCGCGCTGGATCCGCCAGCACCACTCACTCCACCACACAAGAGCTCGGCTGTTTTGTCATAAAATGGGTAGCGCTCTATCCCCTTGCGTTGGGGGCTCACTGCATATGCCGACTGTGTGAGTGAGCCCAATAGCAGCAAAGCAGTGGACACTAAGAGGGTGATTCGTGTGAGTACCTGTCGCATTAGTTGATTCCCTCATCGGTCTTCGTGGTATTCACGAAGTTATTTTGCGTCAGCCAGTCTTGGATGGATGACGGGAACGAGTTTACTTCGGTCGGTAATAGGTAGGCATCACCGGTAGCAACAAGCTTCCAGCCGCCACTTTCATTATGTAGTACAAGTACTTTTTTATAAGCTTCATCGCCGATTTTGATGAGTCGCACGACGAGCCAGTCTTTTTCTGGCGTAAACTCGTCGCTGATTTTGGCATCTGGGAATTGGCTCATATAGCTTGGATATACTGTTGGTAGGAGTTGTGCCTTGTCTGGATTGAGTGTGAGTGTTGTTGTTTCGTTGTCGCGTGTGGTGATGAAGCCTTTTTGAGTGGCGTAGCCATCTTTTACTGTGTAGTAGGAGTGGTCGCCGGACTTGAGGCGTATATCGCGCTGGGTATTTATCTGATAATCCTTGCCGTCGATTGTTAAGGCGATGTCACCTACTTGGCTAGTGACTTTTAATGTTGAGCGAGGGATGAAATTTAACGCAATGCCTAGCACAATAATCACAGCGATCACGATACTAACGATGAGGATAGGCCGCTTCATTATTTACCGTCCTTTGACCAGTGCCAGGCTTCTGATGGCAGGTTGAAGAATTGATAAGCATTAGCATTTGCCTTCATCCAGTTAAAGCCAGATGAGCCTCGTGTGAGGGTTGCGCCATTCTGGGTGAAGTCGACTGCTTCACCACTTTCGTGATTGGATTGACCGGGTATTGCGGTAGGTGTGCGGCACGAGCCCGAAGGTGCGGTGTAAACATTCGGACAGCCGTTTTTGGTACGCAAGGCGACCTGCTCGTCATAAGTGCGATACCCACCACCACCGAATTTTATTCCAGCAGCTTTCGCGGCATTAAGCAGGTTATTAAGATTGGCAGCCACCGAAACATTCACAGTGATCCCTTGAACATTACAAAGGCGAATCCGGTATTGTAAGACGCGACCGACACCGTACTTTTCACCGATGCCGGCATCAGTGGTGCCGGCTGGGCATTGGAGCGCGGAGGTATCTTGTCCGCTAGCAATTGGCGTTTGTGGAGTTTGTGGGGTGCCAGCTGTATTTGGATTGGCTGCCCCTTGTTGGTTTGAGGAAATCGCATCCAGGGAGATATCTTCTTGATCTGGATTTGACAGGTACACAAGAGCATCGGCTTGGAGGTTTGCAAAGTGATAGGCGGCGTAGCGTGATTCGAGACTGTTTGGGTCAGAGCGGGGGCCACCATTGGTACTATCCAGAAGTGGCTGGCAATATTTTTCGTATAGATCTTTCTTGTCTGCGCTCGGGTAGAGCAGGTGAAAACGGCTAGGGATAAATTCTTTAAAGCACTGATCCCAGTTTGAGAATTTCGTCAGGACATCCTGATTACCACTCTTTTTGAGGCCTTCAATAAAGCGGGCATTTTGAATCATATCTTGCGTCGTCATACTCTCGGGGATACCAGCGGGGTCAAGTTTGAGATTTTGCTTGTCGTAGACCGAGGCTGCGAGCGCGACTCGTGAATGACCGGTCAGCATGGCGGTCAGCGTGCCCTTCTCGCCAGCAGCATTACGGATCGGGCTCAGAATTCCTCCCAGCATTGAAGCGACATTGCCAGCAACTTTTTGAGGGCGATCGGTGAAAGCAACCCGCAGTCGACTCGAGAACGAGCCAGGGTTATCAAAGCTGAAGAATCGATAGGCTAAACCACGAGTCTGCTGGTCATACTCTTGAGCGACTTGAACATTTGCGTCGCGAGCCAGTGCTTCGTTATCGGTCAGGAATTTTCCACCCATTGAGAGTGATACGGCATTCATGTAGGCTTTCATGCCAAAGTTCATGCGATTAAAGTTTTGTGGACCGTCCTCGGTGCCAGCCGTGGCGGTATTAGATTCGAGGCGAATCATACGGAAGAGCACATCTTCTGCAGTGATATTATTGTATATCTGACTGATTGACTGACTATTGTTGGGTCGAGCATAAAAATCTAAGCCTGCGACGGCTTTTTTAAACTGGCCATATACGGCGGCATACCAGACATTCACAATGTTATTGCTAAGACTGGCTGTGCCTGGGATTCCCGCGATATTTTGATTTGCGACAATATCACAGATTGTTACCGAGGTGCTGCCTACCTGATATGGCTTACTCATGCTATCGAATATTGCCTGTAAGGCTTTCTGATACTCAACTTCATCGGCGCTCAGCTGAAAGCCCTTGATATTGTAGAATCCAACGATTCGACTGACTGCATCAGACTCGAGTGGGGTGCCAGAGGTGCGTCCATCAAGAGTGTAGTTATACTCTTGGCCTGATTGCATGCCGGCGATCTTATAGAAGTCTTTATTGAGCTCTTGAATATTCAAGAAGCGAGCTCGGTTCGTGTCAGCATAGGTGACGGCTTGCCAGCTAGCAGCGGCAGCTGAATCGATGCGATCCTTTACTTTTTGCCGATATCGCTCGGTCGGATTGTTGGGATCGCCAGGATTAGCGGGGTCATCTTTGAGTAATTTATTGTAGAGGTCGCAAATAACGTTGAGGGCGGCTCGCTTTGGTCTAATAGCAATATCTGGATTTGATGAATTGATGAGGCTGTCGTCTGGAAGGCTTACATAGAGCTTCAGGTCCTTTGGTTCAATACCACAGCGGAGATCATTCGCCATCTTCACTACATCTTTATCGTAGAAGTTCTGTAAGTCGCGCGGCTCAGGAATATAGTTATTCGCGCAATCCCGTATGGTCTGGGTGTACTTCGTATCTGTATACGTGCCGATAGTCCGGATTGGTTCACCATCGAGTGTGCCGAAATGCTGGAGAATCTCAGCATTTCTCGCGGCGACTTCCTCGGGTGGTGACTGTTGACCGAGTTGGTAGCTACCTGACTTTAGCCAGATTCGATTCAGGGTCTTATCTCGTAACGACTTTTGGATTTCTGTAGGGGACCCCTTCAGGACTTGCGAGTCTGTGGGCTCTGCATAGGCAAAACGAACACTCAGCTTGGCATTGAGGTTATCGCGAACAAACTGTGATCGCATCGTGGTTTGGAAGATGGGATAGACATTATTAATGCAGTTAGCGCGGGCCACCCCTTCGAGCTCCTTACCGGGGTCAGTTTTGAGTTGCACCGAATCAATAACCGAGCGCTCTTTCCCGTCCAGGACCGATACAACCTTCTTAGTCTTCACTTCACAGCGATCGTTATTTGGCTGAAGTGTTTGATACTTGGCTTTTTCCCAGTCGATTTGCGCGAGTTTATACTCAAGTGTGCCTTGCTCGGGAGCGTTTGCACCGGCTGGTGCGGCAATCGCGCCACTACCCTTGTCGACCTCATATGCCATCTTTCCAGCACCACCGTCTTCGATCGTGGTGCTGACGAGAGCCCCAATGCCTGCCTTAAGGCCAGTCCAACCAAGACTGAGGACGGCGCGAGGATTATCCCAGGCAAAAAAGATGACTAGGAAGAAGATGATGACCGGAAGGACTGATAGAAATACGCCGAAGAGCAGGATGTAGACTACATAGCGATCCTTGATCTTAATGCCAACGACACCAAGCGCTTTCTTGACAGCATCATAGCCTTTGACGACCGCCCCACCAACGCCAGTGGCCGATGCACCCGCTCGAATGCCGGCTGCGGCTGTCTCAGCAGCCTGAGCGCCGGCTCCAGCACCTTCGTCGCGAGCCCGCTTAGCGGCTGATGCGAGGTTTGCACCTTCACCAACTATTGTGCCTGAGCCCTTTTTTGCAACCTGCTCGAGGCCTTTGTCGACAGCCTTACTACCTAGACCCTTGGCATTAGGGTTTTTATCAGAGCCACGGGCGGGCTCTTTCCGCTGGGGATCATCTTGCTTGGGTGTGCTAGGTGATGTGTCTTGATTGCCTAAGCCGCCACGATTTGTAGGGACGGTCCCACCACCACCTTTACCTAGATCAAAACCCGAACCTTTACTACCACCGCTCGGCGATTCACGATAATGCCGTCGTGTAGGTTCGAAGTCAGGTTCGTACACCCTCCCGGACATCCTAGACTCCTGTTACCGTTCCTTGTGCGCCTGGCTCATACTGATTAGCAACCGTGCTGGCTTCGGATGCGGCTGCGAGCTCTGCTTCTTCGGCCTGTTGTTGTGCTGCCTGATTCTGCATATTGCGTTCGAGGAGGTCACGTGGGTTTGTTGTGATGAGCTGCTCTTCCATGGGGCTGGCGAGCACACGGATGACAACGTGATTTGACCCTGCGAAGAATAACCCTTCACCAACGGGGAACTGCGTGAGGCGGGCTTTCTCCTCGCTGGTGAGCTTAAAGGTTTCGGCCACGATGTCGGCTGCGGATGGGGCTTGCTTCAAGAGGATTTGTAATGAGCTGTTATTAACCACAGCACGACCCAGTCGGTCCGACAAGAAGTCCTCGACGTCTTGCGAGATGGTGGTCAGGCCGAGGTAGTATTTACGCGCCCGCTTGGCGATCGAGAACATGAATTGTGCCGAGTCGGGGTGTTTCATTAGCTGCCAAGCCTCGTCGACGGCCAGGATGCGCTTGCGCTTGTCGGTTTTCACTCGGTTCCAAATGTAGTTCAGGGTAATGTACATGCCGATCGGTCGGAGCTCATCTTCGAGGTCGCGGATATTAAATACGACGAATTTGTTATCCAGCTGAACATTGGACTGCTGTGAGAAGATACCTGAGAACGTACCCTCGGTGTAGCGACGGAGACGACTGGCGATCTGCGGACCGGTGCCGCCCATAGTGATAAGGGTATTATAAAGGTCGCTCATCACCGGAGGCTGACTCTTATGGGTCAGCGGATCGTTAGTAATCCCCCGCTGGGCATAGGTATTAATGAGCGCGATGTCGAGGTCGGCTTCTTCAGCGGGCGTGAGGTTACCGCACATCAGGCGGATGAGGCCATGCAGCATAATGATATTAGCGCGCAGCGCGTTATCTGCTTCTTCTGGGTCGACAATGGTTGGGATATCAAACGGATTGATGCGCGTATTGCTGGCAAGTGAGAGATGTACGAAGCTGCCACCGACCGCATCACAGAGGGTGCGGTATTCATTTTCTGGGTCGATGATAATAACGTCCGACCCCATCATCAGTGAACGCAAACACTCGAGCTTGACCGTAAAGCTCTTGCCGGCACCTGACTTCGCGAAGACCACCATATTCGCGTTTTCTAAGCTAAAGCGATCGAAGAGTACGAGGCCATTATTGTGGCGGTTGAGGCCATACAGCACGCCTTCATTACGCGAGAGCTCAGCCGAAGTGAATGGAAAACTGGTCGATAGTGAGCCAGTATTCATATTTCGGTAGATGCCCAGCTGATCGGTACCAAGGGGCAACGTTGAGTTAAAGCCTTGCTCCATCTGGACGGTGGCTGGCTTGGTGTAGACCAAGCTGGTGCCGAGAATCGACTCGATCTTACGCTGGATGAGATCAAGCTCCTCGATGTCTTTGCCGTAAATCGTCATATAAAGACCAAATCGGAAGAAGCGCTCCTCACCGACCTGCAGCTTATCGCGCAGTTCTTCGGCATCCCCGATCGCCGCTTCGAGTCCAGGGTCGCGGATCTTACCCTTCTCAGCATTAATTTGCACCGAGGCTTCGAGTTGACCGACTTTTTTCTTGAGGTTTTCGAGTACCACGCGACTCTCGACAGGAACGATATTGAGCGAGATGTCGATCACTTCGTCGAGATTAATGATGGGTGATAGCCAGCCCGTGAAGAGCGTGCGTGGATAGCCGTACACAAAGAGCGTACGCACATAGCGGGTGCCGATGATGAGATAGTTATTCTCGATCGTAAATGAGCTCGGCGCAATGATATCGCGCAGGGTGAGAATGCCTTCGCGATAGGCACGTTCAGCTTCTTGCTGCATGGCTGAAGCGCGATCAACGGCTGCCTGCTGGGCTGGATCAACCTTTGCCTTGCGAGCCATTACACCCCACCTCCAACGAGAGGGTTCTGGGGCGGCTGTTGCTCAGGAGGTAGCGGCTGGGCGGTTGCTTGCGGTGGTGTGCTGACTGGGCCACCAGCTTGGGCGCCAATTCCTTGACGCATTCCGGCGCTGTAGAGATCGTCTGGCTGCGGTTCATTTGAAGCTTGGAGCTCAGCATACGGCAGTGGCTCTTCTTCGCCGCGCTCCACGACCGGCGTGGTCATCTGATCGATATCGATCAAGTTTTGATTGACTGCTTCTTCTTGGTTATATGCGGTGTAGAAGAGCTCGGTGATTTCCTGAGTACTAAGAACGGCTGCTCGAATACCCATTTGTGCAAGGCCTGAGGCGACTAAGTTAGTGCGCTGGATGAGATCGCGTTTACGCTGTTCGAACATCTCAGAAGTTTGTCGCTCATCGGTGTTTTGCTTAAATAGTTGGGCGAGTTTGAAGCCGGCATTATCACGTTTTTTCATGTTGAGCTCGACGTAGTACGGCACGATGACGTAAAACTCTTTGTTCATAATATTCACCTGCTCCAGCAGGCCGCGGATATTATAGATATAGTCTTCCATCAGCCCAGCGATGAGTGGATTCTCCTGATTGGCTTGCAGTAGCTCGAGATTGTCGAGGTAGTTATCGAGTTCGAGTTTTCGGCTGCGGACAATAA